>JBBQSL010000048.1:0-19966 GCA_038213895.1 Kiritimatiellales bacterium
GATTTCCCCGGAACCACAGTATAAAAAACGTAAAGTGCCGTGCCGATAAAAAAGAAATATATCCAAAGCGGGATACTCAGGGCACCGCCAATGATCAACGACTTGCGCGCCTCCCGTTTGCTCTTCGGCGCAATGTAGCGCTGAATCATCGTCTGGTCAGTACACATAATCTGAAGCCAGCCGAACGGCGAAATCAGCAGCATAACCAGAAAGGTCTTGTCCGTGATGTTCCATGACATTTCGCCTAAGGAGAATTTCCCTGCCGGAATCGCCACATCAAAAATCTGTCCGAAACCGCCGGGAAGCTGATGGACAAGAATCGGCAGACAGATAAAGGCACCAATAATCATCGCCAGTCCCTGCACCACATCAATCCAGATCACCGCCTCAAAACCGCCGATAATTGTATAAACTGCCGTGATTCCACCGAGCAATAGCAGCAGCACAACCATATTCAGCCCTGTCATCTGCTGAATCGCCAAACACAGCGCATAAAGAATTACGCCGACACGCGCAAATTGAATCAGCAGGAATGCTGCCGCCGCGTAAAAACGCGCCCATGAACCAAATCGTTTTTCCAGATATTCGTAGGCGCTACTCACATGCCCGAGGCGGAAGAAAGGTATAAATAGATACATAGCGGCAAAAAACGCCAAAATGTACCCGAACGTTGGCACAAACTGCCGCCAGTTTTCTGCATAGGCAAACCCGGGATTGGCAAGGAACGACATCGAACTGATCAGCGTTGCCATCACCGAAAAGCCGACCAGCCAACCGGGCATATTCCTTCCCGCGAGAAAATAGTCTTCCGCCGACTTGTTTTTTCGGGAAACCACAATTCCCACAACAAGGAACATTAAACATCCAAGTCCAATCACCAGCAAATCCTGCCATCTTGCGGTACCACTCATTATTAGTTCCTATCTATTAATCTCAATTATACATCAGCGAAACCTAACAGTGCCGAAAAAAAACTCCCGTCCGATAACACGGATATTTCATTTCTAACTGATAAAAAATCCAACAAAAAACCAATATATAAGACGGACTTTATAATGCGCCTTATATATTGGATTAATCGCTAACCATTAGATTACCGGAAGAAACGTCGACGAAGGGTGATGCAGCCGGCTCCAGATATCAGGAACAGACCGATCGTTGTCGGTTCGGGAATGGCAGTGATGATAGCCGAACTTACCACACGGTTTGCAAACTTCCCGTCTGCATCGCTTGCCATATCAAACATATATGCGCCTAAATCCTTGGTAACATACTCCGTTGAAGATGTATAAACGGAATCAGCTCGTGTCATACTCCAGCCTGTGGCCATATTGCTAAGCGTTGCGCTTATCGCCCACGAAGTCCCGCTGGCGCGAGTCATCGTCATCCCAAGCCAAAGGTTTTGTGTAGAATAGGCACCGTTAGTGTTAATTCCACAGAGGTTAACACTGTTCAGATTCGGCGAAGCAAACTGATTGGCCGCAGAAGAATTAGTACCATCACGACCGGTTACCAAAAGCCGGTACTGAGCCCCGTTTGGGTCACGCCGTAAATACACATAACAAGTTTGCGCATGGATATTGGTTATCACCCCGAATCCAATCCCTATGACATCTTTGGCGGAGCTGCTGACCAACGCCCCCGTCGAATCGAAGGAAAAAACGGTGCTCATAGAATATGTTGTATTAGACGATATCGCTTCGGTTTTTATAAGCTTGGAGTTGCCAACCGCAGGTGCCGCCACGCCGCCCGGCAACGCAGTCCAAGCAGTACCTGAAACAGACCACCCGGTAATGCCCGTTGTCTTGAAGTTAATATTTGTTACATAGCTCGCCTGAGCAGAAAAAACCGTTCCTACGAGTGCGATTATCATTACCATAACCCATCTTTTACTTTTCATACTGTTCCCCTTTCATGTTATGCAGAAACATTTTTCATCTGCATTATGGCGACAAGTGCATTATTGCGACAAGCGGAGACTTTCCGCCTTTATTCCACACTTACGGCTGTTTTACCGCGTTCTTGTTATCTCATTAATAATAAAAACCGCCTATTGGCACATCCTTTAGAACTATGGTCATAAATACGTGATTGCGATATTGTAGAAGTTCCTGCCGCCAGTTCTTTTGCTCTTTCAAACCACACCTCGCGTTTTTTTACTCAACCATTGATTCGCCCAGCCCTATGAACCAAAAAAAAACAAAATCTATAGATAAATCATGTATTTTACATTCTCATCTCCCTCCAAAAAAAGCGCCTTGCCTTAGCCTCCTCTAGCGTTCTGTTCTGCTATAAAGTTACGTGGTCAAAAAAACATGGTGAGTCGGCATTATACATTGGCCGAATTTATTATTTTCTGTAAGATACTACCTGTTTCAAGCAACCGCATTGGTATTATTAAAAGCAGAATGAACTCAGCACAAACAAAGGATCATCCGCAAAAACTGTTTTGGAGCAAAGATGTGTTGCCGCAAATAGTTCAAGCTGGCAGGTTTTACAATAAAGATCTAAACTTCCGTACCGTTTATCGATCCCCAGCAACCCACTGGTTGCATATGTATGAATACGATGGTGAAATGCTTATAAGAAAACAAAAACTCAGGCTGACAAAAGGGACAATCACCATTTCTCCAGCAGGTGAAAAGACCGCCTATCATCTTGATGATAAAGCCGGAGGGTGGCATTACAGCGCCTGTTTTTCCGCAAAAATGCCGATCGAACAGGCTGCTGATTCTACATTTGCCATACCGCTGTATGAACCACCGACAGGCACCCATGTGGCGAATGAAAGTCGGCTGCGGGAAATTATCACTATGTTCATGCGAGGAAAAAACTCTGCCCTTGCCTCATTTGCCGCATCAAATTCCCTGCTCCAGCTTTTACTACGCCTTTCTCTTTACGCGCATGATATCGACCCCGAAGAAGAGGTATCTTCCACCCTGGAAAAAAAACTGCTGGCTGTAGAAAACTATATTGAAAGTCAACTGGAACTTTCTCTTCCTGTTGGGGATCTGGCCAATCATTGCGACCTTAGTCCGGATTATCTGGCACAGATGTTTAAAAAAAAGCATGGGTTTCCGCTACAGCGCTACATTTTGAATCGACGTATTGAAAAAGCCAGGCTCCTGCTGGAAACCACATCCATGTCAATTAAAGAAATCGGTTCTCAGGTAGGGTTCCCTGATCCCCAGTATTTCAATAAACGATTCCGTCTACTTACAGGGAAATCCCCGTCCACCTACCGCACACATATTGAAAACTGATAGGCCGCCTCAACCATTCTCCACCCAAAGAATTTGTTTTCTGCAAAATGAATTCATCAAAACACAAACCCACAAAACTTATATTTCCTAAATCGCCCCGTTACACTTCGGTAAAACAGATTAATTCCAAATTGATTTCATACCCCATACTTGAAGACGATTTACAAGAAATGCATCCTTTTCCGCTGTCAGGCTGATATTTTTACTCTTGCGTTCAGGCGCAATACCGAACGCAATATGTACCAGTCCTTTGTTTGCAAAGAGTGAAAATAATATTACCGGAAGATGGTGTTAGATCACATTCAATATCAAAAAGATCGCCCGTTACCACTTCGAATATGTTGTCCCCGAGATTAACTGCGATGCGCTCTCAGGTCTTTGATGCTCCTCGCTGCTGTTCAATTTCGCGCACCGGTAGCGCACATACCCGCAACCCATTTGGTGTTTCCCTTAATGCAAGTTCGCGTGGCACCGCCATCTGCTGACTGAACGGCATACTGGGAAATTTAACCCCGAGAATATAAGCCATTTGGATAACCCGGGTATCTCCCGGAGATCAATTGAAAAAGGTCTGTTCTGCATACAAATTATTCCAGGGCATGGCAACAAGGGGTTCCTCCGGCAAAAACTGTTGCCCATCAAAAGAGCCGATATAATAATGACCGTTAGCAGAAAAAACCGATTTTATCTCAGAGGGTTTACCTTCTATTGGAAGTTCAGAAAAGTCCGGATTCTCCATACCCCCTGGAAGTTTTAAGTCGGACCCTCTTGTCCCGGAAAGCAAGTTTGGAGAGGTCAGTATTGTATAAGTGGCGCTTTGCAGATACAGAGCCATAACCCACCGACCGGACGGTTTATGCCAGAATACTTTTGGATCGCGGGTCCCTCCCTTCACGTTGGGGATCACCGGATTCCCGTGAAATTTAGTCCACCTTCTTCCGCGATCATTTGAATAGGCCATTGACTGTGATACGAGATTCCCGCGTGAAGCGGGACTCGATCCCGCAGCAGAAGTATAAAATAGAATCATCGGCGGCTTCTTGCCCGTCTGAAGCCCGGATGTGTTTTGTTCATCAATAACGCCGCAACCGGAAAAAACCGTCCCCAATTCATCAGAATAAATGGCTGTAGGCAGCTCTTTCCAGTGTACAAGGTCACCGCTCACCGCATGTCCCCAGCTGCGAATCACTGGCGTTCCGACACCGTATGCCCAGTGCTCAAAAAACATATGGTATTCGCCATCATACCATACTAAGCCGACAGGATCCGCTAATCGCCCACGTATTGAGGAAAAATGCAACTGAGGGCGCAACTCTTCTTTATACAAATTGTCTTCGCCAGGAAGACGGGAGATCAGTAGCAAAGCTGACAAATCATTCGTTCCGTTTGGCAGCCAGTCTGCCTCCACTGTAAGTTTTTTCCCTTCATATGCTGTAAGATCCTCATATACCCAGAAATCCGGCTTCTGATTGTTTTCCGCCAATTGTATTTCAAACTTACGCGAAGGAACCCCCTCGGACGAAAGTTTTAACAAAATAAACCGGGATCCTTGTTTAACCGGCAGATGCAGATAAGGCTTATCAACCGAAAAATCACGCCTGGGCGTTTCTTTTGAATAATTAACATCACTCTGGATAATCTGATCGATCATTAGATAGGCGGACGTCGAATCAGCGACGATGCGAATACTGGCTTTCTTTCCTTTATGTGCACGGACATCCCAAGTTCTCCAGTCCAAACGCGGAATGATATCTGTTGCGCTGTTCGGTCCAGTTTCAGACGCAACGACCTGATTGTCGATCCACAGTTGAACTGATTCTTTTTCATGCCGGACTCCCCCAATCAGAAAATTAATAAACGGTTTTTGAATTTCAAAAACAGGCGATACTAAGGAACCAACCGAGGCCTTCCCCGCCTGAAACGTCGATCCCATCAAAGCCGCATCACGACCGTCCGGAGCCACAGCAGGCGCGTGGAATCCATTGGCCCAGCCTGATCCGATATGCCCGCTGTAGGGTCCTGGCCATGGCGGACGCGCCAAGAGACACGGTGCTGAACCGAACGCTTCACCTTCAACACGCCATCCATCATATGATTTTTCAAAGTCAGCGATGACAATATCTTCACTGGCCGCTGCCGCCGCCGTCGCGGCGAAAATCACCCCTAAAACCAATTTATATATCCAGTTCATATTATTTTCCCGCCCCCGACTGCCGATAATATCTGGCGATTTTCGATTTGTTCCAGCCTAACAAGGTTTTTGACCTTGCCATTAACAGTACAATATTACTATTGGCATTATTCTAATAACTGTGGTCAGGAGCCTGTAATTTATAAGTTTTCTGCAACAACGCTTATAAATTTTACAAATACACCCCGTGCTCATACCGAGAACTGAAGCCGACTGGATCATGGTTTTGAAGCAGATTGATTTCGTCCGCACATCGCAAGATCCATCCGGCTCATTCTCATTCCGAAGTCGCGATTCATCCGTCTGCTTACGGCAGGGAAAGATCCGCATAACCTACGCGCAGATACGTAGACCCGTAGGTCTTGTGACAGGTAAACGTATTGGTCCCGGAGCACAGTTTATCCGCAGGAACAGTCCAAGCCAGCCGCTGGTCCGGAGTGCCCAAGCACTGGGTCCAGGGATTATTATTAGTATAGGGCTCGGTGGTAGTGCCCGTGGCTGTCAGTACCACGCCGGTCGGATAGGACGCATTGCTGAGACGAACCTCCCATGTCGTGTTACTGAATGTGTAAGGCGTTGTGCCCGCCTGCACAGTGAGAAGGCATTCGATACGAAAACGCCCATCATTAGTCCAACCGCTCGTTGGTGGCATTAGATCAAAATCGAGGTTGAAGGTGAAATCCCCGCCATAGACATTCGCGGTGAGTTGCGCCCCGGTCAGCAGTCCTAAGCCACCGGCGTTGAAGTAGTGCTGCTGAGGCCAATCTGCCACCGCAGTCAGCCCTGTCAGCACATTTATAACATCAAAAGGAGGTTCTGTGTACGGCGTATCGCGACCGCCACCCGTAATAACATTGTTACGGTAATAAGCAAAATTGAACAGGCTCACCCCTGTTGCCCCCCAGGCATAACCCAAATAAGCCGTAGTATAAAACTGTTCATGCGTCCAGCGCCGGAAGGAGGTATATGTCCTATCTCCTGTGTAACCGGGACAGACAGCATCGGTCATTTCCACGTTAGCCGCCATATTCGTTCCGACACGGGTCTTGATCTCTTCAAAGTGCGATCTCTGCTGAATACCAAAATAGCTCGGCGAAACAATGATCATGTTCACCCCCAGATCAGACAGGTTTTCCAGATCAAGCCCGATCTGCGCGCAAAGGGATGTGGAACAAGGGATCCTTAGCGATAGGTAGCGCGGCCTTCCATAGCTGACGTTGGCAAGCACTTTTTTCACATCCAGAATGAACCCGTTCATGATGTTCAGTCGATCGTTTGTCGAAGTTCCGTCGCTGAAATAGTAAGGTTGCCGCATAAAATCAAGTTCGATGCCATCGAGGTCATAGTTGCAAAGCTCTTTGATCATATTCAGTTTTTCAGTTCGCACAGCTTCATTCGTCCAGTTCAAAGCGGATTGAGAATAGACCGCAAGATTTGCATTTGTTCCGCCCAGCCGGTATTCGGGATGATCATAATAAAACTTATTAAATCCAATGGAACTCCACTCCTTCAACGGCACGCCTGAGTTTGTCGCCATTGCAGCACATTGACTATCATTGAGCCGGAAAGAAACGAATGCCGCCTGGTTGACATTAGGCATTCGACAGGCATTGATATACTCTTGAATTAGATCGTGTCCGGCAAGAACCCACTCTGTAATTGAATCGAATTTCGAGGTGGCACCAAACGTGGTTTTTACCCATTGCACATGATTTGAAACAGAATCGGTCTGACTCGGCCACCACTTAACCCAGCAAAAGGCGGGAGAGAACATGTGGCAGTGACATCCAGCGGTTTCAGAGACAGACGCTCTAATCACATTTGTGCTGAATGTTGTTGTATTACTCATGTACGGACTTAGCCGGCTGACGATGTTGCAGATGTCGTTGTTAAACACCATTCTGTATGGGAACGAACGCGGCGTACTGGATTGTTTAGAATCGGCGACGCCTTTAAGCACAAATAAAAAAATTGCCGACACTTCATTGATTACACCGAGTAGCATGAGTACCAGTAAAGAATATTTCTTTGTATATTCTTTTATCAATTTTCCTCCGCCGTTATGCCAGCATTGTGTTTTTCTAAAATAATACGATCAACTCACTCTATTTTATAAATTTTATCACCCAATAGGATGATACGGCTATTGGTACATTTCATAGAACTGTGGTCATAAATATAAGAGTGTTTTTTAGAATGCTCGTTTTACTTCACAAAGAACATTATTAGATTGCGCTGCACTCTATTAGTTTTGTATTCCCTTATAAATCACACATTTCTTTCACAATACGAGAATAGTTATATGCTGAAAAAAATTGACCTGAATGGTGAGTGGAAAGCTCGCTGGACCGACGGACAACGTGGACGCGCCGAGTATGCCGAACGGGAATCAACAGACAGCGCGCGGTATATTCCAGCCCAGGTGCCGGGAGAAATTCATTTAGACATAATGAAACAGGGGTGGATTGACGACCCCTGTGCCGGAACAAACTGCTTGGCTGCCCGATGGGTGGAAGAGTGCATCTGGAGTTACCGCCGTTTTTTTGATGTCCCTGAGAGCGCAACCAAAGGTGCTGCGTGGCTTTGCTTCCAGCAACACGACCACATCGCAACCATAGTTCTTAACGGAGAAAAAATTGGAGAACACTGCAACTATTTTTATCCATGTCGACTGGATGTGACCGGAAAATTGAAGCCCGGACGAAACCTGCTCACCGTTCATCTGGATGGCGGTCTTTTCCATGTAGCAGAAAAACCTTTTGAGGGATGGGGCGTCAGACTCGATGCCACACTGCATAAACGCCATTGGCTGAGAAAACCGCAGTGCCAGTTCAGCTGGGACTGGGCCACCCGACTGATCAATATAGGCATCAGCGGAAATGTCCATCTGGAGTGGTCGGCAGATCCCGTCCGCATGGATATGTTTGTTCCACTGACAACACTCTCTGCCGACCTGCAAACCGGAACGGTTCGCGCCCGGCTTTTTATTGAAGGGCTTACGGGCAAATCCTGTCAGGGGAAAATGACCGTAGAAATTCCTGAAATCGGACAAAAACAGGTCGTAGACGTCCAGATTGAGTCAGGACTTAATCCGATAGAAGCCGTTCTTCAAGTTAGCCATCCGGAACTCTGGTGGCCTGTTGGATACGGGAAACAAAAACGATATGAAGTTCGTGTGTCATTATCCGTCGGTAAACAAAAAATCGGCGAGAAGTCCGCTCGAATCGGATTTCGTCACATGGCTGTCAATCAAAGCCCCCACCCCGAAAAAGGACACTACTTCATTATCGAGATCAATGGCCGGAAGATTTTTATGAAGGGCGCAAATTTTGTGCCAATGGACATGATTTTGGTCCGAACCGACCGAAAGCGTTATGACCAAGCTACCGACCTGGCGCTAGAAGCCAACTTCAACCTGCTGCGCGTCTGGGGTGGAGGCCTTTACGAAACAGATGATTTCTACGATCTTTGTGACGAAAAAGGCATACTGGTTTGGCAAGATTTTGCGTTCGCATGCGCAAAATATCCAATTCAGGACGAACTGTTCTACAACGACGTTAAGTGCGAAGTCCAATTCAATATCCGCCGCCTCGCCTCTCACCCCAGCTTGATTGTATGGTGTGGCAACAACGAAATGGAACTGGCTGCTCTGGCGTGGGGCTACGACCGCGGTGTCGTACATCCCGACTATGCTCTATTCCACTTAACCATTCCCGGCATCTTGGCCAAAGAAGATCCTACGCGCTATTATCAGCCGAGCTCACCGTTTTCTCCGGGCGGTCTATTTCCGAATTCAGATGCAGAAGGCGACCAGCATCCGTGGTCCGTAGGCATGCGTCATACCGATTTCCGTGACTACAGGAAGATGATCTGCCGCTTCCCGAACGAAGGTGGCACACTCGGGCCAACCTCCCTACCAACTATGCTAGCCTGCCTCCCGAAAGGACAGCAGAAGGTTCAGTCATTTGCTTGGCAGGTGCACGATAACTCCGTCGACAGTTACGGTGAACCGAGCTTCCCAGATGTCATGATTTCGCAATGGCTTGGAAAAGATATCCGGAAAATGAGCATCGAGGAATTCACCTACTGGGGCGGACTCCTGCAGGGAGAAGGTCTCAGGGAATACTGCGAGAACTTCCGCCGTCGCATGTTCGACTCCTCCTCAGCCATCTTCTGGATGTACAACGACTGCTGGCCCGCGACCCGTAGCTGGACTATCGTCGACTATTATCTACGCCGCACCCCGGCCTTTTCCGCCGTCCGCCGAGCCTTGCAACCCCTGCATGTCATCGTCGCCGAAGAAGGTGATGAGATTGTTGTATTCGGTGTAAATGAAAATGGACGCGAATGGACCGGAACCGTTCGCTATGGACTTTTCAACCTGAATGGAGGCATGCCCATTGACAAAACCCTACAGATAATCCTGCCGCCGAACGCATCCACACCAGTGGCCTCGTTCAAAAAAAGCCAATGGAAAAAACCGGCATCATCTGCCGCATTTGCCCTGCTTATAAAAAATGACACTATTGCAGCCAAAAATCGCCTATTTCTTCCGTTTTTCAAAGACCTGAAGTGGAGTCGGCCTAACCTGAAAATCAAAGTTGGAAACGGAACCGCCGTGTTCACAAGCGATACATTTGTCTGGGGAGTCTGTCTGGATCTAGATGGAGAAAAATCGATGCCGGACAATTTCTTTGACGTCTATCCCGGAATTCCGCATTCCATCCCGTGGAAGTTCTCTCAAAAACCGAAAGTTCGGTTTATTGGCAATTTACAGTCATAACCTCGTCTTAATCCATACCTCCCCAGATGCACCTTCGATACCATTGCTTCCTGACGAAGAAAATAAAGGCGGTGCGAGCCACGCTCAGAAAGGATGAAGTCGGAAAGACCAAGGCACTTCTCAAGCTCGAAAAGAAACTGAACAAGTGGCTTGCGCAACGCTCACTCGCCCAGATTCTGGACTGGTTCGACTGCATTGAGACGACAAGCGTGCAGACGGCCCGGGGCAACTACCGATGGTCTACCGAATCAGTGGCCAGAGATCAACTGTTGAACTGGTGCACAAATGCACTCAAATTAGCCTGAGGGGTGCACAAAACAAAATGAAAATGATTGTCCATTATTCAACTCGGATTTGTCGTGCTATAGACAAAACACTACGCGCGAAATTATTCTTTATCACACAATACGGAGGAAACATCTGTATAATGATATTCTTTGCCTTCGTAATTAGTAAGGACTATCTCTGTTTCTTCGCGGCGAATCGGCGTATCGGGTAACAGTGTAATCTTTCCACCGCCGCCAGGGGCATCAATGGCGAAGTGCGGCATAGCAAGTCCGGAGATACGGCCTTGCAGTTCGCGGATGATTTGTAACCCCGTCTCAACCGGAGTGCGAAAACTGGATGAACCGATGACCGGATCACATTGGAAAAGGTAATAAGGCTTCACACGCCGTTCGAGTAGTCCGTAAAACAGTTCGACAAGAAGTTCGGTGCTGTCGTTAATTCCTTTTAAAAGAACAGTTTGGCTAACCATCGGAACACCAGCTTCAACCAGTGTATCGCAGGCACTGGTCATTTCGACGGTAAGTTCCGCCGGATGAATGACGTGAAGTTGAAGCCAAACGCGGTGTTTCGCGAGAATGCGCGCCAACTCCGGTGTGATGCGCTGCGGCCAGACAACCGGAATTTTGGAACCAAGGCGAATCGTGCGGATATGACCAATTTTACGAACCCTGAAAAGTAGTTCGTCGAGTTCACCATCGAAAAGCGTCAGCGGATCGCCGCCAGAAACGAGAACATCGCGGATTTCGGTGTGCATTTCCAAATACCGGAAAACTTCATCGGAAACCAACCCACCCCGCCCTTGTGGGTACCCCTCCTCTGGAGGGGAATTCTCAAAATCCCCTCCAGAGGAGAGGTCGGTGAGCAATGCGAACTGGGGGTGGGGTTTCCCAACCAAGCGTCTGCGGGTGCAATAACGGCAGTAAACGGCGCAGTCGAATGTGGCAAAAATTAGGACTTTGTCGGGATACGTATGGACGAGACCGGTTACAGGACTGTGAGCCTCTTCGCCAAGCGGATCGGCGAGTTCTCCATGCATAGTCGTACAGTTATCCAGTATTTCAACAGTACGGCGAAGCGGATGATCAAACCCCAGAGAATCGAGTAGATTCTGGTAATATGGGGTAATCTTACAAATTTGGAGGTCGCACGACATAATTTGTACATGATAATTCATTTGCAGGGGTGCTTCTATTCAAATTATGCTCCGACTGATTTTTTAGTAATGGAGATACCCCTTTTATGAAGTGCCCACGTAAAACCAAAGTAACCGCCGATATGATCGAAGAGCGTACTCTTTTTCACCTTCGCTACAGCCGTGGTAAAGACATGCGTAGCGCAACCGATTTTGACAAGTTCTGGAGTTTTGCCCACGTCGTTCGTGACTTAGCCGTCGACGGATTTACCACCACTCAACGCACTTATCTGGAAAAGGATGTTAAACGCATCTATTACCTCTCGATGGAATTTCTAATCGGCAAACTGCTGGAACAAAATGTTTTGGCATTTGGAATGATGAATTCCGCCCGCGAGGCGCTGAAGCGGCTGGATATTGATTTGCAGAAGGTGATTGATCTGGATGTTGAAGCCGGACTCGGCAACGGCGGTCTCGGCCGACTGGCGGCTTGCTTCCTCGATTCAATGGCATCACTGGAGCTACCCGCTTACGGCTACGGCTTGCGCTACGAACATGGCATTTTTCGGCAGGAGTTTGAGGACGGCTGGCAAAAAGAGCGTCCGGATAACTGGCTGGAGTTGGGCTATCCATGGGAAATGATCCGCCCAGAATACACCGTGCCGATTTTTGTCTACGGACGTATTGAAACCATTTCGAGCACCCACCGCGGGCGCCACCCAGTCTGGACGGACTGGCAGATGTTCAAAGCAGTGCCTTACGACATTCCAGTAATCGGCTACGATAACAACACGGTTAATATGTTCCGTCTCTGGAGTGCCCGAGCCGACGAAGGATTCCGTCTCGATGTCTTCAACCAAGGTGACTACATCCGCGCCGTCGAAGAAAAAAACTGGGCGGAAAACGTCACCAAAGTTCTCTACCCTTCCGACAGCACCCACGCCGGTAAAGAACTACGGCTGATTCAAGAATACTTCCTTTGCAGTTGCTCGATCCGCGACATCATTCGCCGCTACCATAAAAACCACAGCAACTTCAACTCGTTCGCACTCAAAACCGCCATTCAGATGAACGATACCCACCCCGCGCTGGCGGTATCCGAACTAATGCGTATTCTCTGTGACGAGCATCATATACCGTGGGACAAGGCTTGGGAGATCACGGTCAAAACCTGCGCCTACACCAACCACACGCTACTGCCCGAAGCGCTCGAAAAATGGCCGGTTGAACTAATGGAACGCGTTCTGCCGCGCCACATGCAGATTATCTACGAAATCAACCATCGCTTCCTACAACGCGTAGAAATGGATCATTCCGGCAACACCGAGATTATTGAAAAGGTATCGTTAATCGAAGAAAACGGAACCCGTCAGGTTCGTATGGCCAATCTGGCAGTCGTCGGCAGTCATAAGGTCAACGGCGTAGCAGGACTTCACTCACAACTATTACGCGAACGCGTTATGCCAGAGTTTAACGAAATTTATCCGAACAAGTTTATCAATATCACCAACGGCATCACTCACCGTCGTTGGCTGCTTAAATGCAATCCGGAGCTTTCCGCGCTCATCACTGACAAAATTGGTGAAGGCTGGATTAAAAATCTCGAAGAGCTCAAGAAGCTTGAACCGTTTGCGGCCAACAAAACCTTCCAGCAGGAATTCATGGCCATCAAACGGCGCAACAAAGTGGCACTTGCCCAGTACATTGAAGAGACGCTGCACGTGCCGATCCATCCTGAATCGCTTTTCGATGTGCAGGTCAAACGCCTCCACATGTACAAACGACAGATGCTCAGTGCCATGCACCTGATTGCGCTTTACCAGCGCATCAAAGCCGACCCAAAAATCGACCTTATCCCGCGCACGTTCCTCTTCGCAGCAAAAGCTGCACCCGCCTATCATATAGCCAAACGCGTCATCAAGCTCATCAACTCCATCGGTGCGGTCGTCAACCACGACCCCGTTGTTGCGGGCCGCCTGAAATGTGTATTCTTACCTGACTACAATGTCTCGCTAGCTGAGAAAATTATTCCGGCTGCCGACCTTTCTGAGCAGATTTCGACCGCCGGTAAAGAAGCTTCTGGAACTGGCAACATGAAACTGGCCCTCAACGGCGCACTCACCGTCGGCACCTGGGACGGAGCCAATATTGAAATTGCCCAACATGTCGGCGACGAAAATATCTTCATCTTCGGACACCGCGAAGAGGAGCTCGAAAAATTAGCCCGCGACGGGTACAACCCTTGGACCTTTTACGACAGCGACCCTGAGTTGCAGAAAGTCCTCGAAGCCATCCGCGTCAATGCCTTCGATCCATCGCAGCCGGATCTTTATATGGATATTTTCAACGAATTCACTCGGCATGGTGATCCCTTCTTCTATATGGCCGACTTCCGTCCCTATATCGAAGTGCAACAAAAGATCGATGCCCTATTCCGCCAACCCTCCGCGTGGGCCGAAAAAGCCATCCTGAACGTGTCGCGTATGGGCTGGTTCTCCAGCGACCGTACGATCCGTGAATACGCCGAAAAAATCTGGAATATCGAACCGGTCTGCATTCCCAACCCCGAAACTATTGACGAATGATTTTTACGGTGTGATCCAGCATGAAACGAGCATCCATCTATTTTGAACGTAGCAAGGAAATCGCCTTGCGCTGATGAACAAAAAAAGACAGACAGAAATTGCGCAGATTTGAGTCTTCCCCTAAATTACTTCGTCTTTTTTTCACCCAACGGAAGAAACCGCTTATGACAAATGACATTCTAGTGATTACCATCGGTGCGATTCTCGTAAATAATTTTGTGCTCTCCAAATTTCTCGGCATCTGTCCCTTTCTGGGTGTCTCTAAAAAACTCAGCACCGCTCTCGGCATGTCCGGCGCCGTAATCTTTGTTATGGCACTGGCTTCGCTGGTGACATCCGCCATTTACAAGTACATACTCTCACCAACCTTTACAATCAACGGTACGGCCATCAACCTGACCTTTCTCACCATTCTGGTCTTTATTGTAGTCATCGCCGCGCTGGTTCAACTGGTTGAAATTATTCTTCAAAAATTCAGTCCACCGCTTTATCAGGCACTCGGCATCTTCCTGCCGCTCATCACCACCAACTGCGCGGTGCTCGGTGCGGCGATGCTCAATGTACAAACTAATCGCGGCGTGATGGCCTCCACAGTTTTCGGAACCTGCTCAGCCATCGGTTTTGCACTGGCGCTGGTGCTTTTTTCCAGTCTGCGCGAACGACTGGATCTGGCCAAAGTTCCGACTCCATTCCAAGGAACGGCCATCGCGCTGATCACTGCCGGAATTCTGGCAATGGTCTTCATGGGGTTTTCTGGACTTGTCTAACTAACGGTTGAAAACACTATGACGATAATAATCACTGCTGTACTTTTTGCTACTGGACTCGGCGTATTCCTCGCCGTAGTGATCGGCGCAACCGCCAGAGCATTTGCTGTCGAAATTGATCAACGGGTTGAAACCATCACCGGCATGCTGCCGGGCGTGAACTGCGGCGGATGCGGCTATGCCGGTTGCGCCGACTTTGCCAAAGCCATCGTCGAAGGCCGCACCATTCCTTCGCAGTGCCCCGTCAACACACCCGTCAACATCACACGAATTGCTGAATACCTTGGCATTACCGCTGGAGAAAAGGAAAAGGTCGTCGCCGTCGTACGCTGTAGCGGAAGTTGCGCCGTTACCGTGCGTTCACCTTATAATGGAATCCGCGACTGCCGTTCCGCCGCGCTAGTTGCGGGCGGTGCCAAAGGCTGTGACTTCGGTTGTATTGGATTTTCAAGTTGCGCGCGGGCTTGTCCATTCAACGCCATCGAAATTCGCGACGGCCTCGCCGTGGTTCACCCCGATCTTTGCGTCGGCTGTGGAAAATGCGTAGACACCTGCCCGAAAAGTTTGATTGTTCTGGTACCTGCCACGGTTGATGTACACGTCTATTGCAACTCACCAGAAAAAAGCGTGCTCAAACGAAAAGTCTGCAAAACCGCCTGTATCGCCTGCCGCAAATGCGTCAAGGCCGCCGACAGCGAAAACCAAATGATCGTTAACGGATTTCTGGTTGCAACCAACTACAGCAACCCGCCCTTGCCTGATTTAATTGAAAAAGCAGCCTGCCCTACCACGGCCTTACGTCTGGCCTCCAAACACGCCAGCGGCGCTTATGAAGGAGTTTTAAAATGAGCGATAAACCCCGCAAATTTAAAGGTGGCATTCATCCGGAAGATAGCAAAGCCCTGTCCGCATCGAAAGCGGTTCAGACGGCCCCGCTGTTCGACAAATACACCGTTATCGTCCACCAGAACATCGGCGCGGCACCGGAAATCATCGTTAAAAAAGGCGACCTCGTCAAAAAAGGACAACTCCTCGCCAAAGCCACTGGCTTTGTCTCCGTACCGCTCCACTCGCCGACCAGCGGAACCGTCGCTGCGGTCGAAAAATGTCCCGGCCCGACCGGCCTCAACGTGCCGTCCATCGAAATCACGGCCGACGGCCAAGACGAATGGTGTTCACCGTTCGAGCCGCTGAGTGACTGGCAGAATATTGAACCGTCCATTCTCAAACAGCGTGTTGTCGATGCTGGTATCGTCGGCATGGGCGGCGCGGGCTTTCCGTCGCACGTCAAACTTTCGCCAACCAAACCGGTGGATACGCTTATCCTCAATGGCGCGGAATGCGAACCCTACCTTACCGCCGACCACCGCCTAATGATCGAACAACCCGACGACGTTCTGATCGGTGCGGCCATTCTCGCCCGCATTCTCGGACTAAAAACCGCCGTCATCGGTATTGAAGAAAACAAACCCGACGCGATTTCAAAACTCACAGGAATCGCCGGAAAATACAATGTCACGGTACAAAGCCTGCGCGTCAACTATCCGCAGGGCGCTGAAAAACAACTCATCTACGCACTCACCGGACGCGAAGTGCCGATTGGCGGACTGCCTATGGATGTTGGCTGCGTCGTACAAAACGTTGCCTCAGCCGCTGCGGTTTTCGATGCGGTCATCAAAGGAATTCCTTCGATTGAACGAATCACCACCGTTACGGGCGAACCGCTTGTTAATCCTGGAAACTGGCGCTTTCGGATCGGCACACCAATCTCAAAAGCCATTGAACTGGCGGGCGGCGTAAAATACCAGCCAGCGAAAATACTGCTTGGCGGACCGATGATGGGATTTGCGCAAAATTCACTCGACGTTACGGTCATGAAAAACACCTCAGGCATTCTACTGATTCCAGTTGAGCACGTTTCGCAGTACACCTCCGAACCGTGTATCCGCTGCGGACGCTGTGTCGAATGCTGTCCAATGGACATTTTGCCTGCAACCATCAGCCAAGCGGTCGAAAATGAACGCTTTGACTGGGCCGAAGATCTCAACGTTCTCGCCTGTATTGAATGCGGCTCGTGCAGTTACAGCTGCCCATCACACCGTCCACTCATCCAGCAATTCAAACGGGCCAAAGCCGAAATCATGGCGGCACGGCGAAAAAAATCAAAGAAGTGACGAGTGGCGGGTGGCAAGTGGCAGTTGGGGAGTGACGAGTGGCAGATGACAAGTGACGAGTGGCGGGTGGCAAGTGAGAAACAGGAACAAAATTTGATGAGTAGTGGAAATCTAGAAGAATTCAAAGCTTACCAAAAGTCGCTGGAACTATTCGACCACGTCGTGGCGGATATGAATACCTATGTTCAGTCACTGGATGTAAAACGCCTCGTCAGCCAGCAACTGGCCAGTGCTGATTCCGTTTGCTCCAATATTGAAGAAGGTTATGGACGACAAAGTTCAGTTGAATACCGTCGCTTTCTCATTATTGCCAGAGGCTCTCTGCGCGAAACATACGGACGCTATCGCCGTTTGCGACACTGGATACCCAGTGAAATTGTTGAGGAGCGCGTGGCTTTGGCAGAAGAAATCAACCGCATACTCAGCGCGACGATCAACAGTTTGGAAGGACGATAATAACTATGAGTACAGTGCCCACTAGCCCCTTGCCACCAGCCACTGGCCCCCTTGCCACCAGCCACCCGCCACTCGCCACTTTATCAGATGCCACTCGCCACTCGCCCCTTGCCACTTTACCGGATGCCACTCGCCACTCGCCCCTTGCCACTTTACCGGACGCCACTCGCCACTCGCCCCTTGCCACTTTACCGGACGCCACCCAACTGGTCGTTAGCAACTCGCCGCATATTCGCAGTGGAGAAACCATTTCAAAAATCATGATCCAGGTGTTGATCGCCCTGTTACCTGCGGCCATCGCTGCGATCTGGTTCTTCGGACTGAACGCCCTGCGAGTCATGGCTCTCTGTACCTTTGGCTGTATGGCCGTTGAATTCCTTTGGAAGAGAGCGGTCGGACAACCTTCCAATACGTGGAAAGACGGTAGTGCGGCACTCACCGGCCTTCTGCTGGCCATGAATCTTTCGGCGGGCGCACCGTGGTGGATTTGTATCCTTGGTTCGCTACTGGCCATCGGCCTCGGTAAACAGATTTTCGGCGGACTAGGCTACAACCCCTTTAACCCCGCACTCGTTGCCCGCGTCGCCTTGCTCATCGGATTTCCGCAACTAATGACTACATGGGTCGCGCCGCAAGCTGGTAAATGGCTGACCTGTGATGCGCTGACCGGCGCGACCCCGCTAGCGGCTGCCGGCGATGAGCTGGCTTCTATTAGTGATCTGTTCTACGGCAATGTTGGCGGATGTCTTGGCGAAACCTCGACACTCGCCCTGCTCATCGGCGGTGTGTTCCTACTGATTCGCAGGCTCATTAAATGGCAGGTGCCTGTGGCCTTCATTGGAACGGTCGCGCTGATCACCGGCCTCATCCATCACTTCAATCCAGAAATGACCCCGCCCGCGCTTTACCATGTTCTCGCAGGCGGACTCATGATCGGTGCCTTATTCATGGCGACCGACATTGTCACCTCGCCAATGACCGCCAACGGCGCACTCATCTTCGGTGTCGGTTGCGGCATCATCACCAGCGTCATCCGCATCTGGGGCGGCTACCCCGAAGGCGTTAGCTTTTCCATCCTCTTTATGAATGCACTCACTCCGCTTATCGACCGCTATACCATCGGCAAACCCTTCGGCTACATCCGAGTCAAAAAGGAGGCCGCCCAATGAGCAACGATAAGATAAAAATTTTCCCGCTAATATTAAGCATGGGCCTGATCTCGCTCATTGCTTCGGCACTCATGGCTTGGGTCTTTCTAAAAACCGAAGCACCTATTGCCGCCGCGCAACAAAATAAAAACACCGCCGCACTAAGTCTAGTACTGCCAGCTTTCGACAACCAGCCTGCGCAGGAATCCGTTACTATTGATCATGTTAAATTCTACATGGCTCGCAAAGACGGACAGATCACTGGGTTCGCCGGAGAAACCGTCACGCCCAGAGGCTATGCGGGTGACGTCACCGTAATAGCGGGGCTTAAGCCCGACGGAACCGTCACGACCGTACTGGTTACCAAACAAACGGAAACACCCGGACTCGGAACCGTAGTGTGCGGACGCACCCGCGAAAAGACACTATCCGGCCTGCTCTCGGGTAAAAAAGAAACGGGCTTGCCGCCCAATCGAATTCTCGACCAGTTCAACGGCATGAAAGCTGAAGCCGGACAAACACCGTGGATGGTCAAAAAAGACGGCGGCAATCTCGATGCCATCACCGGCGCCACCATCACTAGCCGTGCCGTTGGTTATGCCGTCTTCACGATTGCTGAAACCTTCGTCGAACAGCGCGATGTGCTGATGGCGAAGCTAACGAGTAACGAGTAATACGTAACCAAGAACTATTAACAAATAATCGGTAACTATTTTATGAATACTCCATCTGATGTTTCCCTCAAGCCTCAAGCCTCAAGTCTAAGGCCTTCTCTCTTTAAAGAATTTTCTAAAGGCATCTTCAAAGAAAACCCCACCTTCGTCTTGATGCTCGGCATGTGCCCGACACTGGCGGTCACCAACAACGCCATTAACGGATGCAGCATGGGGCTGGCGACACTTTTCGTACTGGCTGGCAGCAACGTGGTGATCTCGCTCATACGTAACGTCGTTCCCAGCAAAGTGCGCATACCGTGCTACTTTGTCGTTATCGCCGCCTTCGTCACCGTAGTGGATCTCCTCCTGCAAGCCTACGCGCCAGCGGCGATCTATGAGGCACTGGGTATTTTCATCCCTCTGATCGTAGTAAATTGCATCGTACTGGGTCGCGCCGAAGCCTTTGCCTGCAAAAACGGCATAATCGCCTCGCTGGCCGACGGAATCGGCATGGGAATCGGCT
>JBBQSL010000049.1:0-19941 GCA_038213895.1 Kiritimatiellales bacterium
GCCGGAAGATTCGCCGGCACCCTTCGCCGAAACACCTCGCCTCCGTCCTGATTGCAAACCGAGAGGAAAACATTGTTTCCATGAAAGTCTGCACCCGCATATAATTTGTCTGCTTTGGTCGCTTGCATGTGTACTCCTTTCATTTGTGGTTAAACTAAGAGTATTCTGCACTCGACCGAAGCTTATTTCAAAGAACCTCTATATGGTTATCACCCAATGATTTTTAGAAAACCTAACATCCCCCTCTTCATATCTCTCTCAAAAATCTTGATTCTTAAATTCATTGGCTGACCCCTTTTTCGTGCTTGAAGAACTACTAAGCGAAGATTTGCTTTCCCAGGAAGTCCCCCCAGTGATACCCCCAAAAATCATAGCTCCAACTCCAAAACTGGTCGGCTCTCGACTTGCTTCCAAAAACGAACCGGAAGTTCTCTGAGAAATATTACCTTGAACAACAACGTCAGCAGATCCATTAGCATTGATAATTGTTCCCGGAATAGTCAGCGAACCAATCAAGCCTCCTCGACCTTCCATATTAGTTGCATCATCGGCATCCATACGTACCCGAAGACCTCCTGAAACATCAAGTGCATTTAGTACTTTTGCACCTCCGGAAACTTCAACGCCAACATAAGAAGCTCTGCCTTGAGAAGCAAATGCGGGAGCACTATTTCCCGGAGTAAATTCAGCCATGGCACCAAGGCCATATCCAACAGCACCTCCCACATTCCATCGGCCATTATTTTTTCCAAATGTAACACGTCCACCATAGCCATATGCGCCACCGATTGTGACCTGCCATAATCCGAGAGGGTCTACGAACGCCAATGGATTGAGCCCAGCGTACGCATAGAGGTTCACGCCGCCATTGATTCCCATCGGGTCGCTTGAGATGAAGCGATTTTGATCGACGGAATAATACCGGTTAAGCATGAAGTACAAGCCGTTGCCTTCGTTGCGAACGGCGAGTCCGCCGAGCCATTGATACGGTGTATCGGTTGAACCCATGTGGTCCAATATTTGCCCATATGAAGAATAAGAAAACTGGTCTGTGGCCGTTCCATTTTCATCGGTCAAGGCCATGATTGACCCCTGTTCATTGGCATGGTAGTAGCGAATTGTCATAATTACTTATATCGAGGTGCGCAAGCAGACCATTTTGAGAAATTCTTCTTTTGATGGACTTTATAATCGCAATAATCACCAATCCGCCCGCAACAAAGCAAATCTGATAGATTAATAATTTTTCTATAATCCATATCGTTTCTCCATCTGGATTAAATAGTTTACCAGAATCAACCCCCCAGCGAATATAGCTGATTACGACCCCACAAACCACACCGACCAGTGAAGCTCCAGCGACAAGCAACATTGGCGCCTTTCCTTTGAATACGGAAATGAAATTCAGACATATAACACTTACCGGCAACACCACCATATGGGCAAATATAAATATTACCTCATACCTTCCATCGGGAATCAAAAACC
This sequence comes from Kiritimatiellales bacterium, assembly GCA_038213895.1. GTDB lineage: Bacteria > Verrucomicrobiota > Kiritimatiellia > Kiritimatiellales > Tichowtungiaceae > Tichowtungia. The sequence goes on from JBBQSL010000049.1 coordinate 1,489, forward strand.
AAACGACGAGCGGAAGACTGAAGTTTAACGCAATCCATTTTTTCATTTTAAAGGTCCTTGTGATGATCTATTTATCGTTTGAGAAGGAAATGATGTCACAGGGCTTGGCCTATTAAGACCCGATTGGGGTAAAAAGGTGGATGATTTTGCGGACGAAGGCTGAAGTGTATTCGCCGTTCTAATGTTATTGAAGGCTGTATTTGGACGATTTCCAAATGGCTCAGGGCCAGTAGGAACAGAACCAGCCTGCAACGCTGTACTTACCAAATCACCGCAGTGAAATCGGTTTTTATTAAAAGGATTTGCACTGTAGGGATTGTTGAGATTTGCAGAGGCTGATTGATAAATCGCCGCATCTTGTTGCGTTGTGGTTTGTATAAGGAAATGCCGGTCGTACCTCCCGCCCAAATCTCCCAACATCTCTTCTTGATTATTATAATATACAGAATGCCCCCCGCCAGCATTAGGACCATCTTGACTTAAGTAAATCCAACCAGCGGCACCTTGAACCGCCAAACCTTGATGCCCTGCACGAAACACTCCTTTGCTTTCATTCAAAACTATCGCGTCCAAACCATATGGATCGACGAAAAAGAGCGGATTAAGATTTCCGTATGCATACAAATTGACACCGCCATCGATTCCCATCGGATCACTTGAGATGAAGCGGCGCATGTTCGCCGAATAGGCGCGATGTAGGGTTAAGTGGAGATCGGTCGACGAATCGTAATAGACTCCGTATCCGCCGAGCCATTGGAATGGGGTTCCCGTCGTTCCTGTGCGGGCGGTGCATTTTCCGTACGGTGTGTATGCGAATTCGTCGGTGACAGTTCCGTTCTCGTCGGTGAGTGCCAGCGTTGATCCAAGTTCATCAGAATTGTAATAGCGGATAATGGGGTCGCCGCCCCCGTCTACAGCAATGTGTGCTAAGAGCCGGAATCCGGCCCAGACGTAACAACGCGTCACATTGCCAGACACATCGATTTCGGCGAGGGGGCGTTTCAACGGGTCGGCATAGGCCACGACAAAATAATTGATAACAACAAGCGAGACGCCTGTGATACGACCTATGCGGGCACCGCTTGCGTCGTAGAGGTATTGGACACCTCCTGCACTGTTTAAACGATTGTCGTAGTCGTAGGAATACGCCGAGCCGTTCGCATTTGTGAGACATCCATTGGAATCATAACTGTAGGTTTGATTGCCAGCAGACAAAAGCTGGTCGGCGGCGTTGTGTGTCCGGGTCTGGCGCAGGCCGTTGGTAAAGGTGGGAATCAAACCGGCGGAGATGTCTTCCTGTGTTTTGAATCCGCGCAGGTCGCGAGTGATGACGTGATTCAAAAATGCGCCGTGCGTATAATTGGTGACGCGACTTTCGGCATCGTAGCCAAAAGTTGCAGCGATATTATTCGGATAGACAATGTTGGTTAAGCGGGAAGCACCATCATACCTGAACGAAAAGATTTTCGTGCTGTTCGTCGTGTATTTAGTGGTAACACCGGACAAACGATTTTCTGCGTCGTACGAATAACCAACCGTGAGCCCGCCCGGATAAACGATGTTCGTCCGGTTGCCGTTCAAGTCGTAGGAGTTTGTAACCGCGAATGAACGCGAATTGACGCTAATAAGGGAAGAAGAGAGCCGGTTCATCGGGTCGTAAGAAAAGGAAGACGAGGCAAGCGGGGACGCTTGCGTTACATTGTTGCCGTTCGCGTCGTATTTGAACGAGGCTTTCCAAACGCCTTCATGCACGACGTTCATCAGACGGTTCATTAAGCTGTATTCGTACTGTGTGCTTTGTGCCTTCGCGGCTTGGCTAGGAAGCAAATTGCGTTCGGGAATAAACGCGGACGCGCTCATGGCGGTCGCCATCAGCGCGAAGCAGAAAAGAAATTTCAATCGGTGAAACATCAGAGCAGAGCCTACCCACCTCACAGCGAATTTACAAGGAACTGCAACATCGCGCTTCACCCCGAAGCTGCGGGACTCAGCGCCGCCGCATCAAAAATGTACGGATGTGTGCGCTGACACCTTCCACTCCGACATTTGACCTTGGACTTTCAGACATTTGAATGCCGTGCCGCACAGCGGCAGAACGGCAAAAATATAAACGCTCCATTCTCATTGGAGATCAAAAATCAAAATGACGAATTAGGCGGACTGACCCCGGTCTGACCCCGGTCTTGACCCCGGTCTGGCTGACTGAAAAAGCAAACGGGGCTACCACTCTGTTTTCGTTGGAAGATTTTGATAAGAAAAAGGTGAAGCCGCAGAGTCCATTTAATCGATGGTATGCCGAGGGTCGGTTTGGGGCGGTTCCGAAGATCGACTATCGCAGCATCGTTAATTTGCTGAAAAATAGCGGGGGTACGGATGCCTAAAAAGCAGAGCGACGGCGGAAGCGACTGGCAACTTCACCGTCAAGTCAGCCGATTCTAAAATTCATTGGCTGACCCCTGTCCCCTGTCCCGGCTAAACTGTTACTTTTGTGACTGATAAAAATTTCCACGCCTGCTTAGAGAGAAGCGTAAGACTAACTCGGCTGGATTCCGTGGCAAGTTTTCCCGTTAAGTTCTTACCTGATATCGTGCGAGACAGCAGGGAACGACTCAACATCAGCCCCTCTTCTCCTGCCAAACGAAACACACCCAATAGAACCACGGCAGCAACGACAATCGGGGCAAGATCTTGCTGAGATAAAACTTTCCGCCCTCGCTCGACTAAGATCTCGGAGTATTGGTCTCGCTCTGCTGCCCAATAGTCAAAAAATCCGTCGTTAAGATCTGTGAGAATGAAGTCCTCTTTTAAAAATTTGCGAGGTGGAAATAGCTTACGAAAAACCGCACCATGTTTTGGCCGCTTTTTATATCCGAATGCCGACCAGTATTCATTGCCCGTCATACAACTGGCAATTTGAGCAACGAAATAGTCTACTGCTTCTTGGACTGGAATATTTCGGTTGTGAGAGCTAAAGTTTTCAATCATCACTCTTCCTTCAGGTTCGGACCTCACGAATGAGGCGTTTCTCCATGCGTTTGTTGGGCATCTAGCTTCAGTGATTCAAGGAAATTCCGTTCGCCTAGCGGGGGCAGTTCCACCCCCTGTGCTATCACATCGGCTGCACCAGTGATTCTCTTCCAGTTCTCCGTAATCTGCTCGTTGGTGAATCCTCCGCTCAGGAAATCCCTGTGATTCAAAGCCGAGTTGCAAGCCACCAGGAATGCTGAGCGAGCATCGGGGGCAAGATACAGCGAATTCTCTGCCTACCAGTTCTGGCATTCTGTGAACACGTCCCGGATCGAGTCCTCATATGCATTCATGACGAGTTTATGAATTCTGGCATATGCGCCTTGGTGAACAGCGATACGTTTATCGATTGCAGCCATCCTGAGAGCATATTTACCGCGTAAATCCTCAATTTGTCGGTCGAACCGATGTTCAATTTCCTTTATGGATTGAGTTAAACCCTTGATATCATTTTTGGTGGCAGTGTTCTTGCCCTTCTCACGCAGGTAACTGCCTAGGAAGGCTCCGAGCGCGGCGAGAGCGACCCAAACAACAAGGAAAAGAGGATTGCCAACTCCCTTGCGAATAATTACCTCGGCAAGTAAGTCCATTTCTTGCGGTGTCATGTTGTCTCCTCTCGCCCAATCGCCGGTGTCGCCGATGTCAGGCCTTTATTTCGTCATTTCGAGTTCTTGAAAATGCTCGCGGCACGAGAGGGTTTTAGCAGGTTGTCGGGCGGGCCGCAAAGAGTTTTCCAAACATTGGAAAAAATCAGATTTGGGTTTCCAATCATTGGAAAGATCCGCGTTCATCCAATTCCATCCGCAGTTAAAAAGTTCCAGCCATTGGAAACGCGGCAGGGATGCAGCGCCCACTTTTTCCGATCATTGGGAAAAATGAACTATGATTTATTTCGATGGTTGAGGCGCGTGCGGGTCATGGCTTCGCGGAGACCGCCATTTTGAATGAATTCCTGTTCGAGCTGACGGATCTGCTGGTTGAGTAGATAGTTGGTGACTTTGATCAGTCCAATGATCGCGTTGGTGCGGATGGCGAGTTCGGCATGTTCAACGGCGGGGCGGAACGTTTCGTAGTCCGCATCGGGGTTCTGGAGTAATTCGCGAAGGCGTTGGGCGTAACGGTGGGTTTTGTCCCACTCCTCGATGTTTTATGTTCTCGCTGGATGTCTCGATAGTCTTCCAGCAATTCTTCCAAACTGGCGCGGGCGACATTCGTGAGTTTGATCTCCGTTTCTTTGGAGGTGCCGGAGGCCATGCTGCCTTCGATGATGTTTTGCTTGCCCGAGCGCGCGGCCTGCACCATCTGATCGATGATGCGGTCGTATTTGTGGAAGTAGCTTTTGCAGAAGGCGCGTGTCGCCTGGTAGACCACGCGAGAGCGGCAGTAGGATTGCAGATTTTCGTATCCGCCGTGCTTGGGAATGAAATGCTCGCTCATGAGCTGGAGATTAAAGGACTTAAACGACGGAAGAAAAGGACAAAAACGACACCAAAGACATCAACGGAAGAGGCGTTCCCTTTTTATGTCATTGGTTGTCGTTTAGGTCGTTTCTTTTTAGCCCACCGCGACATTCACCAGTCGGCCGGGGACGACGATGATTTTTTTGATGGCTTTGCCTTCGCTCCATTTCAGGACTGCTTCGTCGGCGATGGCGAGGGCTTCGATCTCTTCTTTCGTCGCAGTTGACGGCACGACAAGCTGTCCGCGGACTTTTCCGTTGACCTGCAACGCCATCTGAATTTCGTCGCGGTGCAGCGCGGCTTCGACGACTTCCGGCCATTGCGCGGAAAGGATTCCACCAGTATGGCCGAGTTCTTTCCAGAGCTCTTCAGCAATGTGCGGCGCGAACGGCGAGATCAGTACGATGACTTTTTCGATGGCGTCACGGTAAACCGCTTTGACCTGCTCAGAACTGGCGGCATCAACTTTGACTTCGTCGATGGCGTTCATCAGTTCCATGATGGTCGAAATCGCCGTATGAAAATGGAAGGCACCGTCGAGGTCGTGCGTGATTTTCTTTACCGACTCGTTCAGCTTACGGTAGAGATCGCGCTCGGGCTTTTCCATGGCGGTGATGTCGCAGGCAGGGATGCCCGCGGTACGGAGTAGGTCGCGGTGCTGCCAGACGCGGCGCCAGATGCGGCCGAGGAAGCGGAAGGAACCTTCGACGGCGGCATCGTTCCACTCGGCTTCTTTTTCCGGCGGGCCGATGAACAGCGTGTAGAGGCGGACGGTGTCGGCACCGTAGTTTTCGATCAGCTCGTTCGGACTGACGACGTTGCCTTTGGATTTGCTCATTTTGTAGAGTTTGCCGTCGATGTCGCTCTTCTTGCAGATCATGCCCTGCGTGAAAAGTTTAGCGAACGGTTCGTCGAAGCTGATTAGTCCGAGGTCGTGAATGACCTTGGTGAAGAAGCGGGCGTAGAGCAGATGCAGAATGGCGTGCTCGATGCCGCCGATGTACTGATCGACTGGCAGCCAGTTGTTGGCGGCGGCGGTGTCGATGGCCTGCGTGCTATCTTTGGCGCTGAGGTAGCGCAGGAAGTACCAGCTGGAATCGACGAAGGTGTCCATGGTGTCAGACTCGCGTCGCGCCGGGTCGCCGCACTTCGGGCAAGAGCAATTCATGAACGCATCGGAGCGTTTCAGCGGCGACTCACCGGTTGGTTTGAATTCAACATCGGTCGGCAACAGCACCGGCAGTTCGTCGTCGTTGACGGGAACGGTGCCGCAGCGGTCGCAATAGATGATCGGAATCGGCGCTCCCCAGTAGCGCTGGCGGGAAATCAGCCAGTCGCGCAGACGGAAATTGATCGTGCCTTTGCCGAATTTTTTGGCTTCAGCGTATTTGACCATCGCGGCAATCGCTTCGCGGTTGTCCATGCCGATGAATTCGGCGGAATCGCAGCAGACGCCGTCTTCGGTGTAGGCGTTGTCCATGGCGCTCAGCACGAGCGAGCCTTCCAGATTCTGGATGGAGAGCTTGATCGGCAGGTTGTACTTCTTGGCGAAGGCCCAGTCGCGGGTATCGTGCGCGGGCACGGCCATCACGGCACCGGTGCCGTACATGAGGACGTAGTCGCCGACCCACAGCGGAACTTGCGTGCCGTTGAACGGATTAATCACATAGCGGCCGGTGAAGACGCCTTTCTTTTCTAGCGCGTCGGATTCGCGGTCGAGGTTCGTTAACTTCGCGCTGTCGGTGATGAACTTTAGCACTTCCGCTTCTTGCGGCAGTCCGGCGATCAGTTCCTTGAGCTGCGGATATTCGGGAGCGACGGTCATGTAGGTGCAGCCGTAAATGGTGTCCACGCGGGTGGTGAAGCAAGCGACCTTGTCGGTGCTGTCTTTCACGCCGTCGGCGCGCGGTACGAGTTTGAAATCAATTTCCGCACCTTCGGAGCGGCCGATCCAGTTACGTTGCATCGTTTTTACACGTTCCGGCCAGCCTTCGAGCTTGTCGAGATCGTCGAGCAGACGCTGGGCGTAGTCGGTGATTTTGAAAAACCACTGTTCGAGCGCCTTCTGGATTACGGTTGAGTCGCAGCGGTCGCAGAGGCCGTCAACGACCTGTTCGTTAGCCAGCACGGTCGCGCAGTCAGGGCACCAGTTGACGTTGCTTTTCTTTTTGTAAGCCAGACCGCGGTTGAATAGTTGGATGAACAGCCACTGCGTCCATTTATAATATTCCGGCTCGCAGGAAGTGACTTCCTTGTCCCAGTCGTAACAGCAGCCCCAGGCGGCGAGCTGTTCTTTCATCACGACGATATTTTTGAGCGTACTTTCGCGCGGCGGCGTACCGGTTTTGATCGCGGCGTTTTCGGCGGGTAGACCGAATGCGTCCCAACCCATCGGCGAAAGGACGTTGTGTCCGCGCATCTTTTTGTAGCGGACGACGGCATCGCCGATGATGTAGTTGCGGCCGTGGCCGACGTGCAGTTTGCCGGACGGATAGGGGAACATCATCAGGCAGTAATATTTTTGCGCCGTGGCGGACAGATCGGTCTTGAACAGGCCGTTATCGGTCCAGTGCTTCTGCCACTTCGGTTCAATTTCTGAAAAAGGGTATTTCTCGTTCATACCGCAACAGACTACGGATTTCGGCGGATTTTCCAAGCCTTGGAAGAGTCAATTTTTGACGGGATAACCGAATCTACAGGATTCGGGGAAAAGAGTTTTCAAAATCATTGAGGGCAAAATCATTATTAACAATCTGGAAACGGCTTCTGGCCGCTGGCCTCGTCATGGCGCTTCTGGGTTTGCGGGGGAATTTTTTGTATAAATCAGCCTGCCTGACGCGCTTCCAGTTCAGCCCAACGCACGAAGGCCGCGTCCAGCTCAGTCGAAACGACTCCAGCACGTTCGGTGACCGCTTTTATTTCATCCGCCGGCCGGCGATAGAACTCCGAATCGTTCATTTTCTGATTTAATTCCGCCAGATCCGCTTCAAACTGTTCGATTTTTTTGGGCAAATTCTTCAGGTCTTCGCGCTCTTTATTCGTCAGTTTTCGGGTCTGAGTTTTCTGACTCTTGCCCCCGGTTCCCTGACTCTTGCTTTCTGACTCCTGATTCCGGCCTGCGGCCCGCTGAATCAGCCAGTCGTCATACCCGCCGACGTATTCGCCGATTTTTCCGTTTTCTTCGAACACCAGCGTTTCTGTCACCACATTATTAATAAAAGCCCGGTCATGGCTAACCAGCAGAACGGTTCCTTGATATTCCACCAATAACTCTTCGAGCAGATCGAGTGTTTCGACATCGAGATCGTTGGTCGGTTCGTCGAGCACCAAGACGTTAGAAGATTGGGCGAAAATTTTGGCCAGCATTAGCCGATTGCGCTCGCCGCCAGAAAGTGAACCAACGGGCTGCGTTGCATCGGCTGGGGAAAAGAGAAAGTTGCGCAAATAACCGATCACATGTTGCCGTCCGGTACCGGTCTGCACATATTCATTATCGCCGCAAAGGTTAAATTTAACGCTCTTATTTTCGTCCAGTTCGATACGGTGCTGGTCGAAATAGGCCACTTCCAACCGCGTGCCATGTTTAATCACGCCCTGTCGCGGTTTAAGCTGTCCCAATAAAGCATTAAGCAACGTTGACTTACCGCATCCGTTGGGGCCGATAATACCGATGCGATCGCCGCGCAAGATCTCAACCGAAAACTCTTTAATGATGTCCAACCCGTCGTAGCCGCACGAAATATTTTCAGCCGTAATCACCTTACGCCCGGAGAGATCCGCTTCATTCAGCTGCATTTTAACGGTACCGGTACGCTCGCGCCGCTGACCGCGTTCGCTCCGCATTTTTTCAAGTTCACATACGCGGCCTTCGTTACGCGTCCGGCGGGCTTTGATGCCTTTACGAATCCAGATTTCCTCCTGCGCCAGCTTCCGGTCAAATCCAGCCCACTGCGTCTCCTCGGCCTCGAGCAGGGCCTGCCGACGGGTCAGATAAGTTTCATAGTTGCACGCCCAACTGGTCAGTTTCCCGCGATCCAGTTCAATAATACGAGTCGCCAGCTTCCGGAGAAAAACGCGGTCATGGGTGACAAACAATACAGTCCCGCGCCAGCGCAATAGAAAGTTTTCCAACCATTGGATGGATTCGATATCGAGGTGATTGGTCGGCTCATCAAGAATCAGCAAATCCGGTTCATTGACCAGAGCTTTGGCCAGCAACGTACGGCGGCGCATCCCGCCGGAAAGCGTAGAAAACTCCTGCTCTGGATCCAGCCCCAGCAACGAAATCGCCTTCTCCACCGGATGGTCGAGCGCGTGTTCGTGGTTCCAATCACTGGACACCACATCAAAAACCGTACCACGAATGTCCTGAGGAACTTTCTGAGTTAGACGGGCGATCCGCACGTCGCGCGAACGGACAATTTCGCCCCCATCAGGCTCCAGCTCGCCGCTGATAATTTTCAACAACGTGGATTTGCCTTCGCCATTGCGACCGAGCAGACAGATGCTCTCGCCCGGCTCGATTTGCAACGTCACGCCGTCGAGCAACGCCGGTCCGCCAAAAGCAATTTTTAGATTTTGTAAACTCAGCAGTGCCATAAGGCAGGGGAATGTAGCGATTCGCGCCCGATAAACAAGCGAAAGACCGTTATTCAACGAATTTTTACAGAGCTACCTTCACTGAAGCCCTTTTGGAGTGCGGGGATAACCAGCGGGCGGCACCACTTTGTTTAAAGGAGATAAGCAACGCGCAGCTCCGCTCTACCGCCGTAACAGCACTTTTGGCAAAATCATTAAGGGCAAAAGCATTTTGACTATAATTATTCTGACAAAATCTTTCTCATTTGATTGCTAATACCCCATTGACTTAAATAATATTTAAACACCCGCTTACGCTCAAGACACGAAGAGCACAAAGATTTGTGTACTTAGTGCCTTTGTGTTTAAAGCAATTGATATGAATTAAATTAATTCCGTATATGGGAGTGTTTCGCCACGAGAGAACTCAAAGAACACAAAAAAACAGAGTCGCGCAGCTCTATTCTCTTGCCAGCACTGGCTACCGCGCGGGATACCGTTTGTCGGCAGGATACAAAGCGGCGTGGCGCGGAATACAGCTTCCCGCACGCACTCCAAAAATACAGCCGCTTGTATAGGTCAAGCGGTTACACTTCAGAAATCACCTTACCAATTTTCGCCCAGTAATTCAAACTGCGCCTGAGGATGGTCACACGCCACACATTTAGCCGGTGCTTTATTACTCGTGTGCAGGAACCCGCAGTTGCGACAGCGCCAAACGACCTTTTCTTCGCGCTCAAACACCTTGCCCGCTTTAATGTTCGCGGCGAGATCTTTATAGCGCTTGTCGTGCTGTTTTTCTGCCACGGCAATGGCATTAAAAATAGCGGAGATTAAAACAAAGCCTTCTTCTTTGGCAATTTTAGCAAACGACGGATACATATCGGTCCATTCGTGCTCTTCACCTGCGGCGGCCGCCAGCAGATTATCAACCGTTGCGCCGACGGGACCGGCGGGAAACGTGCTGGCAGGAATTTGAATTTCGCCGCCCTGCATCAGCCCGAACAACCGCTTCGCGTGTTCCTTTTCCTGATTAGCAGTTTCTTCAAAAATATCAGCGACCTGCACAAAGCCCTCTTTTCTAGCGGCGCTAGCGTAGTAGGTGTAGCGATTACGGGCCTGCGATTCACCGGCAAATGCGCACATTAGATTTTTCTCAGTCTGACTGCCTTTAAGATCCATACAACACTCCTAATTTCAGGGTTAACGATTCGACGGGGCGCATTATGAACAGCCTTCGTTTTATTGCAAAGGTAGAATTTAACGGTTTTATCTTTTCTCTTAGGCCATTAATCGCTAACAGATAACCCTCTTTTCATGCGCTTGTAGTTCAATGGATAGAACGCTGGCCTCCGAAGCCGGTGATCTGGGTTCGACTCCCGGCAGGCGCACCATCTTTTCAGGGGCTTAGACCTTGGAAAAAATAGAGCCCGCGATTCCAACCCTTTGCGGAATCTAGTAGAAACTTTCCCGTCTTTGGAACTTTTCAAAAAGGGGTTTATGTTCGAGCAATCATTTAAGAATAAAATCCAAAGCGGCTACAACCTGCGCGAGATAATTGACCGGATTGACGAACTACGCTTCCGCTCGCAGACCGAAAAGCACGAGCTGAGTCACCTCTATGAAGCGAAGATTAAAAACATGGGCAACGCTGGGCGCAACGGCGGCGAGTATTACACCCCGAGCCCGCTGATTCGCACCATGGTGCAAGTGGTCAATCCGCAGATCGGCAAAACGGTTTACGACGGCGCAGTCGGCTCGGCAGGCTTTTTCTGCGAAGCCTTTGACTACATGCGTGCTTCGACAGGCTCAGCTAATCCAGCACATGATGGCGACTTCTTTTTGGCATCCGAATGGTACGCCGATGTCCGCTCAGCAATTCATGAATGAGCTTTTCGGCGAACTGCCGGAGTTCTTCAAAGATGAAGCCGAGAAGAGCGATCTTTTTGATGTGCTGGCCTACGTGGCTTATACTCTGCCACCACTAACCCTTAAGGAGCGGGCGAATAAGGCGAAGGTGATTATCAGTACGCAATTCAACACCAAGCAACAAGTGTTTCTCGACTTTGTGCTATCGCACTATGTCAGCGTCGGCGTGGATGCGCTGGCTCAGGAAAAACTGGTCAATTACTGCACCTGAAATATAACGCTCTTACCGATGCGGTGGCCGACCTCGGGAAGCCGGAGGAAATTGGCCGGGTGTTTGCAGGGTTCCAGCGGTATCTCTACGCCGATAAGGTGGCGTAAGCCGAACGAAAGACCACTATCTACTCGATCAATTTCTTCCCAGTCATCGCACGCGCGCATCTACTAAAACACAGGCCTCAAGTCGCCCCGCGAGCGTTTCGCTTTCCCCGATCCATTCGGCGGAACTGTCTGTACGTTCGGCGGCCAACCGACAATCCACTTTCCCGCCCGCGATTTCGAGTCGTCGCCAGCCGCTGTCCGTATGAAATACGCCTTTGAAGCGTTCCAATTGCGTGTCACGTTGTTCGAGTAGTTCGCGCAGCACTTCAAGGCGGAAAATCTTTTCGGAACGAAAGGTTCCGGCCGGCGGATGTTGTGTATGATGATGATATCCGTCCGGCGGGCGTGCCGCTGATCCCCGCAAATTAAAAAGCTCCGGCGGCAGTTCGCCGTGAACCGTTTTGATGACGCTGAGTTTGGGCGGCTCCCAGTTTTCCAAACATTGGAAAAGTTGTTCGACGGCTTGCGGCGAGGTAAGATCACACCGGTTTAAAACTGCAATTCCGGCGCGGTCGGCTAAATGCCGCCAGTACGGGATCAGTTCCAACGTAGCGATCCGGGTTTTGGCCGGATCAAAAAAGACGATCACTGGCGCCAGTTCAAATCCACAGACCGGTGCCGCCTCATGGAGCATTTTCAACAGCGGATCAAGCAGTGTAACCCCGCTGGGTTCTATAATAATTCGTTGAACCTCCGGTTGCGCACAGAGCATTTTGAGCGCGGGCAATAATCGGTCAGAGGAACTGCAACAAAGGCATCCGCCAGGTACATTTTCAACACGCACCGTTCCAGTTCCGCCCGCCTCAGCAATGAACGAAGCATCGTAGCCGGTTTCTCCAAAGTCATTCACGATGACGGCTGTGTATTCCGACGATTGTGCGACAAAACGCCGGATCGCCGTGGTTTTACCAACCCCCAGCGATCCAGCAATCAAATGGAGAGGAATGAGGGACATAGAAGAATGAACTCCATCATTCCGTTTTTTTAAATGCCGTACTCAGCGAGCGAGCATTTGGTTTTGTCCACAAGCGGAGCCATTTTGGCAATCATGGCCTCTTCCGTTTCAGGAATATCGTCTTCGATCGACATTTCCAGCATGTCGAGCCAGCGCTCTTCACGCGGGTCGAGATTATAGGCCTTTGTGTCAGCTCCCTTGCGTAGTTCTTCAACCGCGGCCTGCACCGCAATGCGGGTGCGATCATAGGCGGTGTTGCCCTGCACAATCTTTTTAGAAATACGCAGAACCACTTCCGGATGTAGCACGTAGGCCTGTGGATCGAGCGGGGCATCAGATTCAACCAGCCAGTCACGCAGACGCAACGCGTCTTCCGGCGAGCGCCGGGCGGCGACGTTCATCAGTCGGCAATCGTAAGCGAGCTGTTCGGCGGATACTTCAGGAGCTTTACCACTGAGCAGCTGGACGTTTTGTACCGATTCGTTCGACCAGCAGTCGCAAACAGCAGCGGCAATATTACCGATAGGGCTCAAGTGAGCACAAGCGGCCGATTTGCCTTCGAGTGCTATCGGTGTGCCGGTGATGGCTTTAATGTAAACCCCTTCGTAGGCGCAATCTTTGCACGGACCAATCGCGCCCTGCTCTACCGCAACCAACGTGCGCGGAACGGTCGCCACGCGAACCACGGCAGCAAAAACCGCCGGAATCATTTTTTTATCGGCCAATACCATCGCGGTATTGCCGAATCCGCAGGCGCTGTCACCGGAGGGAATCACGCCATTTTTTTTGCAGGCGGCAACCATGTGCTTCCAGAGAAACTCCATATCACGACAACCCAGTACGCCGAGTGCAAATACAACACCCGGCAAGTCGGCATTAATTAACGCCTCGTCATTCAGCTCTTTTCCGCCAGTTGATTCAATGGCTAGAAAATCCGCTCCAGCCTCACCGGCTTTGGCGAATACTTCGAGCATATGCTCCCAGTGAATGCCACTGCGCATGATTGGCGGACGTGAAAATTCGCGGATATCATTTGGCGTAAAACGGAGCGCGGTCTTTATCCCATACTTTTGCTGTGCTTCGATTAGCTGATCGGCCAATAGACGGTTGATTTCGAGGCCCCAGGCTGGGTTCAGTGTCATATCCGGCAGGGTTTCAAATTCGATTTGCAGTTGAGGAACGTGCAGTTCGACGGATCGGCGGATAACATCGCTAACCATTTCCGTATAGTGCCCCACCACTTGCGGCCAGGTCTCTTTATTGATGTTCATGGTCGGCAAGGTGAAATTGACTTCGGGAAAAACCAGTCCGGTGCCGATCTCCAGACCGCGCTTTGTTTTGACCGGTTTAGGGCAACGCCCGTAGACAAACTTATCCAAGGAATCTATAGCTATCGTTTTACTCATATTTATCCCCTTAAAAAACGCCCCGGAATCCCGAGGCGTTTAGAAACATTACGCCAATACTTTTTCGACAGACGCAACGGCCTGGTTGGCATCGCTGGAATAGCCATCGGCACCGATTTCATCAGCGTATTCCTGAGTGATCGGAGCACCGCCAATGAGAATTTTCACTTTGGAGCCTTTAGCTTTAAAGTGAGCAACTACTTCTTTCATGTAAGGCATGGTCGTCGTTAGCAACGCGCTGAGCATGATAACCTGAGCGCCCTTGCTGACGGCTTCGTCGTACTTGGCCACGTCGCAATCCACACCGAGATCCATCACTTCATAACCGGCACCCTTGACCATCATGGCCACCAAGTTCTTGCCGATGTCGTGCAGGTCGCCTTTGACCGTGCCGATCGCCACTTTACCGAGCGGTTCGTGACCGCTCTTGGTCAGCAACGGATCAATAATATCCAAGCCGGCCTGCATCGCGCGAGCCGCGATCAACATTTCAGGAACATAAACTTCGTTGCGGCTGAACCGTGCGCCAATTTCGCGCATCGCAGGAATCATGGATTCCATCAGGATCGAAGCAACATTGGTACCAGCGGTAACTTCAGCCTGCACTAATGCGGAGACGTCTTTCCGCTTGCCCTTCATAATCGCATTAAACAGTTCTTCATTTTTAGCCATATACACTCCTTTTAAGGTTCAAGTTAATACTGACACTTTATATAAATCTCAAAAATAAAATAGGCATATCAAATAAAATATATAAGGATCTTGCTAAAGCGTAATTTTTTTTTATAGATTCCAATAGTTTTAGAATGAAAAGGTCATTACTCATATGTCAATCTTGTCCCCACCCGTACTTAAACGAATTCAAAAAAGCTATCGCAGTTCCTATGCGCTACCGATTGACGAAGTTTCCCCGGACGGGACTTGCGCGGATAGCACTGATAAGATCACCAACCTGCCGATCCTGATCAACGCCCGCGCTTCAGCCATGGCAGAAGCTATTCGCTGGGGAGAGCCCTATATCTTTTTTCTAGTCCCGAACGTCATCAGCTGGATCATCCCGCTAGTAAAAGAATCTGAAATCCTCGGCGGACTACTGGGTGGTGCGGTACTGGTTGAAAGCGACGTGTATGAACAGCTGGAAACCATCAATCACTTGACCACAGCGGGTTGCCCGCGCAAAATGGCCGAACAGTATGTCAAAAATCTTCCGGTCTGGAAAGATCAGGAACGTCCGCAAAAAGCCGCCGAATTTCTTTTTGCACTGACCTGCTGTGAACTGAACTGGGACATGATGGTGCTCAGTGAAAACCGCAACAAAGCCTTGCGTCAACGGCAGATTGCCGAAGAGATTCACCGCCGCAAACAAAAGTCTGCGAGCCGCACGCTACTGGACGATGAGCGCACCCTACTTTCTCTCATGAAGGCGGGCGACCAGAAAGGCGCACGGCGCGAATTGAACAAAACCCTCGGGGCACTTTTTTCACATACGGCCGATATCCGACTGATCAAAGCGCACGTCATTGAAATGATGGGCTATCTCGTACGCAGTGCACTGGAAGAAAGTCCGCATATGAGTTCGCTCATCGAAAAAAATCATGACTGGATGAAAAAAATTATCGATGCCGGCGATTTCGAAACCCTGTCCAATGTCGTCGCCGATGCGCTGGATGATTTTATGCGCAACATTTATCTACAAGGTCATAGTCGAACCAATACAACCGTCGCCCGCATTCTGGAGTACCTCAACGAACACTTTGACAGCACGATCACGCTCGAAGCACTTTCCAAGGAAGTCGGCATGAGTACTTTTCGGATTGCCCATCTGGTCAAGGAAGTAACTGGGAAAACGGTACTGCAACACGTCCATCAACTCCGCGTACAAGAAGCGCAACGCCTACTGGAACAAAGTGATCTGAACTGCACCGACATTGCTTACGAAACCGGCTTTGGCGACCAAAGTTATTTCATCAAACAATTCCGCAAATGGATGGGCATTACTCCGGCCCGCTACCGCCGCCTGTACCATTCCGGAAAGTCCGCGCCATCAACTCCGTAAGGCCCCTTTTGGAGTGCGGGGACAACCAGCGGGCGGCACCGCTCTGTTTTCAGGGGATAAGCAACGCGCAGCCCCGTTCTACCGCCGCACGGGATACCGTTTGTCGGCAGGATACAAAGCGGCGTGGCGCGAAATACCGCTTCCCGCACGCACTCCAGAAGTATCACCTATTATCCACAGTCGGTATTTATTCATCTGGGTAGGGACGGCTCGCCGAGCCGTCCGCACGCACGCTAAGCCTACTGAGCAGGATAGCCAGTCCACCGTGCGGCGCGCCCGGCGGTCGCTCCCTACCCTTTGTCTTTTTACCGAACAGTCTGCGTGATGGGTATTACCCCGCCAGCAAAAGTAGGACGATCGTCACCCCATTGAATAAAGCGTGCATGCCGATCGGTACTAATAACGATTGGGTGCGGGCATAAGCCACGCTAAACGCTACGGAAAGCATGAAAAGCGGCAGAAATGACGGCAGATGCAGATGCATTCCGCCGAAAATAAGCGAGACGAGAAGGATCCCTGGCCAGAAGCCGCAACGACGAACCATGAAAGGCAGCAGGATGCCGCGGAAAATAATCTCCTCAAACGCCGGAGCAATAAGGATCGCGATGAAAAACAGGCTGCCGCGCACCGGCCACGGGGCGGGTGCCATGAGGAGCTGCACAACATCCTGAAGATTAAAGTCATAGCCAAACCGCTGAAGCAACATTTGGTACAGCGCACTGCAAAACCAGAGGGCTGGAAGTACTGCTAGGTAGAGAATGGCAGAAAGCCCAAGCAGAGCGGGCGCCTTTTTCCAGCGCGAACCGAACAGTTCGCCCCACCGGATTCCGGTAAAATGAAATAGTACTCCCATCAGAATGAGCACTGGCAAATGAAAAACCAGCGTCTGAAAGATCACAGTCCAGGGTTCAATCCCGCGACCCGGATATAAAAAAAGGTAAAGCCACGAGGCAAAAAGATAGAGTCCGATCGCAATCCCAAACACGCCCAGCACCAGCGACCAAGGCAGTGCACGGGATGTCAGCCGCCTCGTCAACTCCGCCGTACGTACAGGCCGTTTTTTCCCATACAGCACCAGGCCGACATCCGCCGCGACCCCGATACAAATCAGGATCAAAAAAAAGGCCCCAGCCGCGACCATTGCTGGCGATAAATTGCCGTGTCTCCAGAACAGCTTGGCTGGCGTCATAATTTCTGCTAAAAACAACATAGGTCACGTACAATAGCGGCTTGCGTTCGGTTTTTAAATCAAATACCGTGCCCGCCTTTTCTGCAATCGGGGAATTGTGGAATGGAATATTGGATTATTGGAATAATTGGATTATTAGGGAGATCGTATCATGAAAGTCGGTTTAGTTGGATGGCGCGGTATGGTCGGTTCTGTTCTGATGGAACGGATGCTGGCAGAAAATGATTTTGCGACTATTGATCCTTTATTTTTCACCACCTCACAAGCGGGACAGGTGGCACCGGCTATCGGCAAAAATAAATCCGTACTCCTTGACGCCTTTGATCTCGATGCGCTCGCACAAATGGATGTGATCCTGACCTGTCAGGGCGGCGACTACACGCTGGCTGTTCACGGCAAACTACGCGCCGCAGGCTGGAAGGGCTACTGGATTGACGCCGCATCCACTCTCCGCATGAGCCAGGATGCCGTTATTATTCTCGATCCGGTGAACCGGCTCGTAATCGACAACGCGCTCGCCGACGGCAAAAAGGATTTCATCGGCGGCAACTGCACCGTCAGCTTAATGCTGATGGCAATCGGCGGGCTTTTCAAAGCCGATCTAGTCGAGTGGCTGTCTTCCATGACCTATCAGGCGGCCTCCGGTGCTGGTGCGCAGAATATGCGCGAACTGCTCAGCCAGATGGGAACGCTGCATCAGACCGCCTCTGCTGATTTGAAAACACCCTCTTCGGCCATTCTCGACATCGACCGCAACGTGACGGCCGCACTGCGCGGCAAAGAAATTCTAACGCAACATTTCGGCGCGCCGCTGGCGGGATCGCTGATTCCGTGGATCGATAAGGCAGTTGAAGACGGACAGACCAAAGAGGAATGGAAGGGCTTTGCAGAAACCAATAAAATTCTAGGAACTAAAACCGCCATTCCGATTGACGGTCTTTGCGTCCGAATCGGAGCCATGCGCTGCCACAGTCAGGGATTGACCATCAAGCTGAAAAAAAATCTTCCGCTGGAAGAACTGATTGAAATCATCCGCAACGATAACGAATGGGTGGATGTAGTCGGCAATACCAAAGAAGAAACACTGGCACGCCTGACCCCGGCGGCAATTTCAGGCACGCTGACCGTTCCGGTCGGTCGTATTCGTAAGATGAAAATGGGGCCAGACTATTTGACTGCCTTTACCTGCGGCGACCAGTTGCTGTGGGGCGCGGCCGAACCGTTACGCCGAATGCTGCGCATCCTGCAGAAATAAGAGCACCATTTAATTATGCTCTTAATCGAAATTTAACGTGACTCCAGCCGTCACACTCTCTAGGCTCCTCCCGTCTAAGCGGGTTTTTAATAAAGGGGCTAATATGAGAAAAGTGATCGCAAAATTAGGGGTATTGACTCTCCTTGCAACTGTAAATATCTTCGCGCAGGGAAATCCCGGAACCGATGAACTCTGGAAGGGTATGCTCGATGGCGGCATACTGACGCAGGATCAATACACGTATGCCACAGCGTATGGATGCATGCCTGACGGAACCACC
>JBBQSL010000050.1:0-19795 GCA_038213895.1 Kiritimatiellales bacterium
CCCGTCTTTCGCTGTTCGCGGGTAAAAGCGCCTTTTTTCGAGGGGGTGAGCGTCGTTTCGCCCTTTATTTGCAGGGGTTCGTGTTTCAAAACAGGCTGTAGTGAAGACCTTGCCGGTTGACGCCCTGTTTTTTTGTGGAAAAATCGGGACATGTACTTGAGGGCAACCAAGCGAATCAAAGACGGCAAGGAGCACCGCTACTGGAGTATCGTCGAGAGTGTGCGCACCAAGCGGGGCGTTCATCAGCGGCAGCTCCTCTATCTGGGAGAACTCAACGACAGTCAAACCGCGCAGTGGTGTTCCGCTCTGGATGTGTTCGATGAAGCGAAGGATTCCGTCCAACAGATGAGCCTGTTCCCCGACGACCGCACTCCGCCGCCGGAAATATCCAATCCGGTTCAGATCCGGCTTTCTCAGATGACCTTGTGCCATCCGCGCCAGTGGGGCGGATGCTGGCTGGCGATGGAACTGTGGAACCAGCTGGATCTAGATGCCTTTTGGACTCCCCGTTTGCCGGACAGCCGCAACGGCACCGGCTGGCTGAATGTACTCAAGACGCTGGTTGCCTACCGTCTGCTTGATCCCGGAAGCGAATGGCGGCTGCACCGGGACTGGTTCAAAACCAGTGCCATGGCCGACCTGCTCACCGAGGATCAATCCATCGCCGCAAAAGACACGCTTTATCGCTGTCTGGACAAGCTCTGCGAACACAAAACCAATCTGTATTCCTTTTTGAAAACGCGGTGGAGCTCTCTGTTCAACGCCTCCTATGACGTGCTGCTCTACGATCTCACCAGCACCTATTTCGAATGCGACCCGCCTGAAAACGCCGACGGGCTTAAGCGTTTCGGCTACAGCCGCGATAAACGTCCCGACTGCGTACAGGTGGTGATCGCGCTGATCGTGACCCCGGAGGGCTTTCCGGTCGCCTACGAAGTGATGCCCGGCAATACCTCGGATAAAACCACGCTGCCGGAGTTCCTGCGCAAGATCGAAGCGCAGTACGGGAAGATGAACCGGCTGTGGATCATGGATCGGGGCATCCCGACCGAAGAGGCCCTTGAACAGATGCGAGCCGAGGGGGCGAGCTATCTGGTTGGAACGCCGCGCGGTCGGCTGAGCAAACTCGAAGACCAACTCTTCGCCGAACCCTGGAAAAAGGTGCAGGAACAGATCGAGGTCAAACTCGCCCGCGACGGTGAAGATCTCTACGTGCTCACCCGCAGCGGCGGACGACGCGACAAGGAGCAGTCCATGCGGCGACGCAAATTGAAAAAACTCTGGAAGCGTCTCCATTATATCCGTGCCATGAAAAACCTCTCGCGCGACGCCCTGCTGATCAAGCTCGGCATGGCCAAGCGGGATGCGGGCAATGCCTGGGAACTGGTGGACATCCAGCTTCCGAATCCCCGTCAGGCGGTCACTCCGGAGAACTTTTGTTTTAGCCTCAACCGGCAAAAGCTGCGTAAAGCCCGGCGAGGTGAAGGCACCTACCTGCTGCGCACCAACCTCACGGCAGGGAACCCCGAAGAACTGTGGAAACAGTACATCGTGCTCACCGAAGTTGAACAGGCCTTCAAAGAACTAAAAAACGATCTGGATATCCGACCGGTCTATCATCAAAGAGATGACCGGATCGAAGCGCACATTTTCGTCAGCTTCCTGAGCTACTGCCTGCAGGTGACCTTGAAACAACGGGCGAAAGTGAAAGCACCCGGGTTGACACCGCGAGCCATCCTCGAAAAATTCAAGGCCATGCAGATGATCGATGTGCACCTGCCGACCACCGACGGGCGCAATCTGATCCTGCCGCGCTACACCCAACCGGAGAAAGAATTGCAGCTTTTACTGCACCAGCTCAACCTGACCCTGCCCGGGCAACCGCCGCCTCGGCTTGAAGAGCTAAAAAAGAAATGTAGTGAAGACCTTTGAGCGAAAATCCAGCAAACAAGGCACTTTTACCCGCGAACAGCGAAAGACGGGTTAATATCAAATCCCTGATTCTCCGGCATTTGTTCCGGGATTTCCCCCAAATGCCATTTTCCGGCAAAAAAGGTTGCGTAACCCGCCGCTTTAAACGCTTCCGCCAGGGTAAATTCGGAAGCCTCCATCAAATCCGTGCGGCCCGGATTGCCTGCGCGGGCCGGGAATTTTCCGGTCATCAACGCATAGCGGGACGGGCCGCAGCGCGGGTGTGCGCAATAGGCTTGCGTGAAACGTACGCCTTCCTGTGCCAGTCGATCAATGGCCGGGGTTTCATACAGATTTGAGCCGTAACACCCGGCATCTTTCCAGCCCATGTCATCGACCAGAAAAAACAGAATATTGGGCGGCGCGGCGTTGCTTATGGCTACAGGTAAAGTCGCGCTCAATGTAAGGGCTGTAATCAACGAACGTTTCATAGTTTCTCCTGTTTAGAGCATTTAACAATTGAAATGCCGGGCTGTAGAGCAGGAGAACCCACCCCGCCGTTCCGGCACCCCTCCAAGGAGGGGATTGTGTAATGATATTTTGATTCCCCTCCGCTGGAGGGGTGCCGCACCTGCCCGCAGTGTCTGCGACACAGTTGCTGCAGGCGGGGGCCGAGGTGATTTTATATGACAGCATAATCATTATACTGAATAAATTTAACACTACCGTCCCATAAATTAAATAACGAATTGTATAGCGGCTGACCGGTAACAAATGGGGTGCCTCCTCGAACAGAGAAAGACGGGTTAACGACAACAAATCAGGCCGGGCATGCCTGCTCTGTCGCCGTTAGAACAGCTCATAAGCCAGCACGCTCAAGCCGAAAATGGCAGCGGTTTCAGTTCGCAGGATTTGGTTGCCGAAGGTGACGGGAAGGGCACCCGCCGCGACGGCGGCGTTTACTTCTTCGGCGGTGAAGTCACCTTCAGGCCCGATCATCAAGGCGACATGCAGGGCAGGCAGGAGGATGCCTGCGGTACGTATCGCGGGCTTCCAGCCAGCCTCGTGTAGTTGCCTGAACGCTTCTTTGAACGGCTTAGCGTTTGGATGTAGGGAGCCGATGAAGACGGCGTTATAGTTTCCAAGGGTTGGAAAAATTGAATCTATTTTTTCCAGCGATTGGAAGTCCGGCATCCAGGCGGTGCCGCACTGCTGCGCCGCATTGCGGATAATTGTTTCGCTGCGTTCTGCCATTTTTTCGGTTTTACCAGCGGGCAGGCTGGCGTTTTTTGTGATGATTGGTTGAATCCGTCGGATGCCGAGTTCGGTCGCTTTCTGCAAGATCATTTCGAAGCGGTCGGCTTTGCAGACGGCTTGAATTAGTGTGATCTCAACGGCGGGCGGCGGAATGGTTTTGCGCGAGATGATTCGGATGGTAACTTCTTTCTTCGTAACGGTATCAATCACCCCTTCGGCGCGGGTGCCTTGTCCGTCAAAAAGTGTCAGTTCCTGACCCGCTGTAACGCGGAGTACGCGGGCTAGGTGGTGCGACTCTTCGGGAGAGAGTGCGATCAACTCGCCCTTCAACGTTCCTAGCGCAGTGTAGGAGTTAATCCGCATCAGAGACACTCTCTGGAATGGTGGAATGATGGAATGATGGAATATTGGAATAATATTTCTTCGCTTTCATGATTCCATTATTCCCTTGTTCCATCATTCCATTACTACTCTTTCTCTAACGCCCGTTTGTGTTCGTAGAATTTGTCGGCCGCCTTGTGCATCTTCTGCGTCAGCGGGAAATGTTTATCGTTCAGCAGTTCAACGGCTTCTTGAAGTTTTTTCTTTTCCTTGCCGCCTAGACCTTGCGGAATTTCAATTACTACCACGATGTGCTGGTCGCCGGTGCCGTAGCGCGGGCTGGCAATACCTTTGCCGCGCATCCGGAATACCTTGCCGTTTTCGGTGCCAGCAGGGATTTTTAGTGCTGCGCTACCGTGGATGGTCGGTACGTGCACTTCACCGCCGAGTGTGGCGATGTAGAACGGTACGGGAACTTCGCAGACGATATCGAGGTCGTTGCGTTTGAAAAACTCGTGTTCACGAACGTGTAAAACTATATACAGGTCGCCGGATGGGCCGCCGCGCAGTCCACCTTCGCCCTTACCGGCAATACGCAGGCGCGAGCCGGTTTCGACGCCGCCGGGAATTTTTACTTCAATGGTGCGTTTGTTACGGACTAGTCCCTGTCCGTGACAGGTGGTACAGGGCTTTTCGATCACCTGACCTGCGCCGCGACAGGTTGGGCAGGTCTGGCGAAACTGAATAACGCCGCCGCCGCTTATGACCTGACCGGCACCGCGACAGGTTGCGCAAGTCTTTCGTCCCGAGCCCGGTTCGGCGCCAGCGCCTTTGCAACGGTCGCAGGTTTCATTGACGTTGATACGGATTTCCCGTGAAGAGCCGAGTACTGCTTCTTCAAAGTCGATTTCGAGGTCGAAGCGCAGATCGGCGCCTTCCTGCGGGGCGTTTGGATTTTGGGTCCGTCCACCGTTGCCGCCGAAAAAGTTTTCAAAAATACTGCCGCCGCCGCCCGCTGCGCCCATGAAGGTGCGCAACGCTTCTTCAAGGTCGATTCCGCCACCGCCAAAGCCTCCGTAACTTCCGCCGCCGCCGCGTCCTGCGCCGAAAGCGGCATGGCCGAACTGGTCATATTGCTGACGTTTTGCCGCGTCACTTAAAATTTCGTAGGCTTCAGAAACCTCTTTGAATTTTTCTTCTGAGGCTTTATCGCCAGGATTTTTGTCGGGGTGATATTGAATAGCGAGCTTGCGATACGCTTTCTTGATTTCCTCCTCTGAAGCGCCTTTAGCGATTCCAAGGACTTCGTAAAAATCTCTTTTTTGTGATGCCATGATTCAAATTCCTCTTAAAAATTTCGGATTAATGGAATGCGGGATTATTGGATGAATGGAATCCCAGACTTGTTGATGTTTTTGTTTCATTGAGCCATTACTCTTCTGTTCCAGGTTTCTGGGATCCGCTGGAAATGATGACCTGTGAAGCGCGTAACAGTTTTTCACCGAGCATGTATCCGCGGCGAATCTGGTCAATAACCGTTCCGGCAGGTTTGTCGGACGGCATATGCACGAGGGATTCGTGGCGGTGTGGATCAAAGGACTCGCCAACGGCATCAATGGGTGTGACGTTGAATTTTTTCAGTACATCCAGGAGCTGGTTGTAAACCATTCGGAAGCCTTCGTTGACTGCGCCGTCGGTCTTATGCTCTTCTGCGCTTTTGAAGCCCATTTCGAAATGGTCGATTACCGGTAGCATTTCGAGAAAGAGTGATTCGTTGGCGAAGAGAAATAGTTCGTTGCGTTCGCGCTGAGTGCGTTTGCGGAAATTATCGAAGTCCGCCTGTAAGCGGAGCATTTGATTTTTCAGAGGCTCCTCTTCTGGTACGGCTGGGGTGACGGCCTGTTCAGCAACTGCATCAGGTTGTTCGGGCGCGGGTTCCTGTTTTTCGTGTTTTTTGTTCATCATTAAAGTTCCTTTTTATTTAACCTCAAGGGCGATTAGCGTCATATCGTCGTACTGCTGTTGCGCACCGACAAACCGAGCAATCCGGTCGCGGATGGCCTTGGTGAGCGAATCCACGCCGCTGGCCGATTCGTCCGCAATCGCCTGAATCAGCCGACCAGAACTCCATTCTTCATTTTCTTCATTCTGCGCCTCGGTGATGCCGTCGGTATAAAGAACCACGATATCTCCAGAAATCAGATGAATGGAGACATCCTTTATGGCCTTGTCGAAAATATCGGCGTCAGCGAGCCCAATGGCAATTCCCGAAGAATTGAGCGGTTCTGGGGCTTCGGGGCCGTTGCGTTTGAGTAGCGGACTTTCGTGGCCGGCACGGGCGAAGGTCAGTTCGCGGGATTTGGTGTTGAGGATCATATAAAGCATGGTAATGAACATGTCTTCGGCGAGGTTGGCACTGAGGACGCGGTTAAGTTCTGAGAGCATGGCGGCTGGACTTTTTTCCTGCGGTGCGCGGGCGCGGAGAACGCCCTGGCAAACGGCCATCATCATGGCTCCGCCAATGCCTTTGCCAGCGACGTCGGCTATGACGATGCCGAGGTGATCGCTGTCGATCTCGATAAAGTCATAATAGTCACCGCCGATGTTGAAGGCGGGCAGGTTATAGGCGGCCAGCCGGGTGCCAGCAATTTGCGGGAGCTGTTGCGGGAGCAGGGAGTTTTGGATTTGTTGTGCGGCCTGCATATCGCGGTCGAGCTGACGTTTTTGATCAAGCGCCGCTTTGAGTCCGGCGTAGTGGACGGGTACGGAAGCCTGATCGGCCATCGCTTGGATCAGATTAAAATCTCCAGGTGTGAAGGGCTGTCCATCCGTTCGATTGATGAGCACGATGACGCCGAGGATTTCATTGCCGAAACGCATGGGAACAATCAGTAACGAGCGGATTTTTAAAAAGGCATCGGCATAGACGGGAACGCGGGCATCCAGTTCAGCGTCTTCAATAATGATCCCGCTACCGACAGCGGCGGCAGAACCGATGAGGCCTTCGCCAGAGGAGACCGCGCGGGTTCGAACCAGCATTTCAAGATGTTGTGATTTGGCGAGGAGTTGTTCGTTTTGCACCTGGTCTGCATCGTAGAGCGGCGGGAAAATTCCTGAAACGGCGCGGGCAAAGAGTTGTGTACGGTCTGTGTTGAAAAGGTAGATGGCTCCCGAGGCGGCCTTGCCGGTTTTGGTGGCGAAAAACAGGATACGCTTGAGGAGGTATTCCGCTTTTAATTCTTCAGCATCGGCGAACACTTCGCCAATATTGTGAACGAAATCAAAAATTACTTCGCGCTCCTGCCGGAGCGCCAGATTCTGCCGGCGGAACTTTCGGCTACTGCAAAGTACCCGGCAGATGATTACAGCAATAACGGCACCGAGGACGAACCCTTCGACCGTGAAAAGCCAAATTGACGTTGGTTCAGCCATAATCAGTTAAGACGGTCCACATCCGCCTGAAGATATTCGATAACGCGTTTGAAGCGGGGGCGATTTTCCTCGTTTAGTTCCACCAGATTTTGATGTGCCTGAAGAGCAGTTTCGGCCAAGTCCTTTTTTGTGACCTCCGTAATGGGCAGTGACTCGGCGGACTGAACCGGCATCTCGTGGCCGTGACTGTGGCTGAAGTGGGCGATCACCTGATCGACACCGAGGGTGGCCAGCAAATTGGCATTTTTTTCAGAAAGATTGATCAGCTCTAGGGTTTGATTATTTTGTTTTAAGCGTCCAGAAAGACCGGCGAGAACGCCCATAAAGGTACTGTCCATGCCGATACAATCGGAGAGGTCGAGCACCACGGTAGAGACCGGCTGCTGTGAAGCGACCCGGGCAATAAATTGTTTTAGGGTCGCGCTCACTTTAAAGGAGCCTCGCCCGATCACGCGCACAAAAATCTTCTTGCCGTCAATTGCGGCCTGTAAATCGTCGTTACCTTGTTCCATTTCCAGCATAAAGAGAAATTCCTCATTTAAAGACGGCGGAGTTTAGTCGGCACTACAGGGCAGTGCAAATGATAATAAGCGAAAATTATTCGCCTGGACCGATAATTACAACACATTCGCCTTTGACGGTACGCTCGCCGAACCGTTGGCGGATTTCTGCTGAGGTTCCGCGAAGTAGCTCTTCAAATTTTTTAGTGAGCTCGCGCGCGATAAAAATCGGGCGGTCTGGCCCCATAACGACTTCAATTTCTTCGAGCAATTTCAGCAGGCGGTAGGGTGATTCGTAGAAAATGGCCGGAATGGGCAATGCGGAGCATTGTTCGAGCGTACGTCGCCGCGCACCGCTTTTACGGGGTAGAAATCCGGCAAAAAGAAACCCGTGTCCGCCGAAGCCGCTGAGTGCTAGGGCAGTCGTCACGGCGGTTGGACCCGGCGCGGAGGTGATCGGGACGCCCGCAGCACGGCAGGCCGCAACCACGCGTGCGCCGGGATCGGAGATGCAAGGCATCCCTGAGTCGGTTACCAGAGAGACTGCTTCACCGTTGCGGATACGGGCGATAATTTCATCGCACCGCTGGGCTTCGTTGAATTTATGGCAACTGATGCAGTGCGTTTTGATTTCAAAATGGTTTAGCAGATTACGTGTAGTCCGCGTGTCCTCGGCGAGGATCAGCGACGAGCCCTTGAGCGTTTCGATGCCGCGCGCTGTCATATCGCCAAGGTGGCCGATTGGTGTTCCAACAATATATAATCCTGCTTCCATAGTATTTTCTTTGGTCTGAATGTCTAAGGTCGAAAGTCTGAAAGTCCGGTTGAACGCGCGCCGGATTCCGACGTTCGACTTTCTGACAGTTGACTTTTAACGGCGGCGAAGCCGTCCAGTGCTTCAATCACTTCACAAAGCGGCAGGCCAACCACATTGGAGTACGACCCATCAATGCGTCGCACCATGCCTGCGGCACCATTTTGAATCGCATAGGCGCCTGCTTTGTCCAGCGGGTCACCCGTGGCGACGTAGGCGGCAATTTCTTCATCCGAAAGATCGCGGAACAACACGGCGGTCGTGGAATGAAAACAGACCGTCTTCTCTGCTGAGCGGAGACAGACGCCGGTGATCACTTCATGTAATTTACCGGACAGCAGGCGGAGCATGGCGGTGGCATCATCCGCATCGGCAGGTTTACCAAGAATTCGGCCTTCAGCGGCCACCACGGTATCGGCCCCGAGGATAATGGTACCGAGCAGGGCTTCGAGGCTTTCCGCCTTTTCACGGGCGGTGCGTACGGCGTATTCCACCGGCGATTCTCCGGCGTGCAGTTTTTCGTCGGCATCTGGGCGGACTATTTCAAAGGAAAGTCCAGCGCTCGCCAGTAATTCAGAGCGGCGCGGTGAGGTGCTGGCGAGAATGAGTTTTTGTGTGAGTTTCATGCGATAGCCTATTCGTAGCGCAGGGCTTCAATCGGATCGAGTTTGGAGGCCTTCATGGCTGGCCAGAGACCGAAGAAGATACCGATGAAAACGGAGAAGCCGAAGGCGACGATTACGGAGAGCGTATTAATTTCAACCGGCCAACCCGCGCCTTTGGCCATGCCAAGGCTTAGTCCGATGCCGAGCGCAAGACCGGCAATCCCGCCCAGCAGGCTGATGGCGAGCGCTTCAATCAAGAACTGCGCCATAATATCCTGTCGCCGAGCACCGATCGCCTTGCGTAGTCCAATTTCGCGGGTACGTTCGGTGACGGAGACGAGCATGATATTCATAATGCCGATACCTCCGACGATCAGTGAAATGCCCGCAATACTGGCGAGCAGAATGGACATGATTCGGGTGGTGGAGCTAAGTGCTTCCTGAATTTCTGCCATGTTGCGGATTTCAAAGGGGACTTCTTTTGGGTCGCGGTCATGGCGTTGTGACATGAGGGTTAGAATGTCATCTTGTGCCTGCGGGATGTTTTCAATTTTATCAATTTCCGCGTAAATGCCGTCGATGTAGCGTTTGCCGAAGAGGCGGTACATGGCGGTGGTAATGGGAATGCGAAGGGAATCATCTTCATCGCCGAAGGCGCTGGCACCACGTTCAGGAAGTACGCCGATGACCTCGTAAGACCTCCGGTTGATGCGGATGGTTTTGCCGATGGGGTTATTGTTTTCTCCGAACAGGTTGCGAAGCGGGGTCATGCCGATTACGGCAACCTGCGTACGCTTCAAAATATCTTCGTCGGTGACATAGCGGCCAAGAATTGGGACTTCGGCTCGCATGGGCGCGTAGTCGGGGGAAACACCGTAGACTGAGGTGGCCCAGTTTTTTGAGCCGTATTGCAGTTGTACTCCGCCGCGAATGGTCGAGGCGGTGCGTTGGACGGACGGTATTTTTGAAACGGCGGGGGCATCATCCAGATTGATGCGTGAAACTTCTCCGGCCTGTAATTGTACGCCCTGACTGCTACGGGAGGCTGGGCGGATGCTTAGCAGGTTAGAGCCGAGGCGCGCAAGCTGTTCTTTTACGGAGGCTTTGGCACCGAGCGCGAGAGAGACCATGGCAATGACGGCGCCGACGCCGATCAGGATGCCGAGCGCGGAGAGAAAGGTGCGGGCTTTGTTGTGCCAAAGGGCGCGCAGGCTTTGGCGGGTGAGGGCGGTTCCTTCGTGTAAAATGGCCAGCCAGTGCCTTCGTTTGGTGCTGTTAAGTAGCAAATTGAGAATGTCTTCGGCGGCTTCTTCCTGAACGATCGGCATTTCGTTACGCCGATCTTCCTGAATTTCTCCGTCGCGGATCGTTATAATGCGGTCGGCGTGCTGGGCCACTTCGATATCGTGGGTGACGAGAATTACCGTGAGCCCCTGCCGGTGCAGGGTGCGGAAGAGGGCCATGATATCTTTAGAGCTTTTAGAGTCGAGATTACCGGTCGGTTCGTCGGCGAGAATGATGGAGGGATTGTTGACGAGTGCGCGGGCAATGGCGACGCGCTGTTGCTGGCCGCCGGATAGCTCGTTAGGCCGGTGATGCGTCCGGTCGCCGAGTCCAACGGTTTCCAGTATTTTTTGTCCGCGATGCCCTTCCTCTGTGCTGCCGGAGTAAAGCAGGGGCAGGTTGACGTTTTCTAGCGCCGAGGCGCGTTTCAACAAGTTGAACTGTTGAAAGATAAAGCCGATGGTTCGGTTGCGTAGCCGTGCGCTTTGCGTGTCGGAGAGGCCGGTGACGTTTTTGCCATCAATTTCATAGGTGCCATTGTCGGGTCGGTCAAGCAGGCCGATCGTGTGCATTAGGGTGGACTTCCCGGAACCGGACGTGCCGATGATGGCGATGAACTCACCGTGTTCGACCGAAAGGGAAACGTTCTTCAGGGCGTGTACGGTGTACTCGCCCATCTTGTAGCTTTTGCAGATGTTAGTTAGACGGAGCATGGTTTTTAGCGGGCTCCAGACCGTCCGGAGCTTCCTCCTTGTGAACGCGTGCCGGTGCTTGTCTTCCCGCCCGGCATGAACGGATTCTTGCCGCTGTCCTTTTTACGGACAACCTGAGGAATCAGCACCTCTTCTCCGGCTTCAAGGCCTTGGATGATTTCAGTGAAAGAGTTTTCACTGAGTCCCGTTTGGACGGATCGTGATTCTGGGCTTTTTCCATCTTTGGCTGGTAGGCGCACGAACGCTTTGCCTTTGCGGTATTCTAGCGCGGCGGTGGGTACAGCCGGAACGTTTTCGTGCTTTTCAACTAGGAATGTCAAAGTAGCTGTCATACCGCTGCGGGCGAAATCGGGTAGATTTTCAGCGGTTACGTCCACTTCGTACATGGTCACGTTGCTGATCATCTTCGAATCGTAGGCAATGCGCTTTACGGTGCCTTCAAACGTGGAATCCGGATAGGCGTCGAGCTTTACACTTACGGGTTGTCCAAGCGAAACGGTACCGATATCCGTTTCGTCCACCTGTCCGATGATAATCAGCCGGTCGGCAATCACGATGACGGCACTGCTGGAGGAAATAGTCTGTCCGGGTTCTAGGTTGCGGACAATCACAGTGCCGCTGAGCGGGGCAACCAGCGGTGCGGCTTTATAAATGCCTTCCCAGTATTTCAGCTCCTCCTCACCTTTGGCGCGGGCGGTATCCAGTAAAGTGGCTCGCTCGGTAGAGCTGATCCACGCGACGATCTGACCTTTTTTTACCAGATCTCCTTCATTAACCAGTAATTCTTCAATGCGTCCAGAAATGGGCGATTTGACTTCTAGCCGATTGTCCGGACGAACTTCGCCGGTGCTTATGACGGTTCGGCGTAGTGTTTTAATTTCGACTTTCGCAGGCACAAATTTTTGTGCCTCGGTGGTTGCCTCTGTTTTTTTCTTCTGTATTTTATAAAACCAGAATCCGCCGCCCGCCAGAGCGAGCACGATGAGAAATAAAATAAACTTCTTCATAGCTATTCCTTGTTTAGGAGTCAGGAGCCAGGAGTCGGGCATCAGGGGTCAGTAAGAACTTTTCCGGATCCTTAATCATAGTCCCGAGCATCTTTCCTATTTCATGGCCTGCTGATAGGCTTTTTTATATACTACCAGCTCTTTGACATTTTGAACCGCCATAATACTTAATTCCTGATCCCTGTTTCCTGATTTTGTCCCTGACTTCTGACCTCTGACCCTTGCCCCCTGACTCCTGACCCCTGTATTGAGCTCAGCCCCATCGCGTTCTGCCAGGCGGCTTCGGCCTGATCCGCGGCGCGTCGGCTCGACAGCCAGCTTCTTTGACTGGTGATCAACTGAGTTTCAATGGTGTCCCAGTCTTGAAAACTGATTAGCCCCTGCTCGTATTGCGCCCGGGCGACTTCGGCGCGGACTTCAGACGCTTCCAGCTGAGTATTCTGAACATTTAGAGAGGCGTAGCGGTCGCGGTAGGCGTTCAGCGCGGCGAGCAGATTATTCATTAAATCCAGCATCGACTTTTCAGCGTTCAGCCGGGACTGTTCGCGTTTCAGGCCGGCGATAATAATATCCTGCGAAAGGCGTCCGCCGGTAAAGAGGGGTAGCGATATCGCGATACCGGTTTGCCAGGTTTCGGTTTTAAAATCATTTTCGCCGACTCCCGCCAGACTGGCGTTGGCGATAACTTTCGGGAAGCGTTCACTGCGTGTGATAATGAAGCCTTGTTCAGCGGCTTTCAGATTGGCTTCAGCCGAGCGGTACGTCGGGGTCTGCCGTGCTAGTTCGTTGAGGGATACGGCCTTTTCTGGGGGCACCTCCGCCTGCAGTTCGCCCGCGGCCATGAACTCCGGATAATCGGTCTGCCTCATTAGGCTTGCCAGCCGTCGCCGCGCCAGTTCCAGCGCACGTCCGGACTCCTCCACACCATAAAGCGCTTCAGTGAGCTGGGCTTTTTTCAACAGCAGAGATCCTTTGTGCTCCCGTCCGCCCTCATATCGCATTTCCACCAGTCGTGCATTATCGGTGCGTCGCACAGCGATACTTTTGGTGAGCTCTAGCAGTTTCTGTGCGTAGAGTTGATCTGAAAAGGCCTTGCGCAGGTCGTATTCAACATTTGAACAGGTTTGGTCAAAATTGGCCTTCTCGGCGTAAAGTTCGGCCTCCGTCTGCGTCACGCGTGCGCGATTGCCAAATCCGTCAAAAATCGTGTAGCTGGCATTCAGCGAGACTGACAGGCCTTCTGAGCTGTTCCAGCTGCCGTCGTTAGGGGTACTTCCTCCGCCGGAGCGTCCGGCTTTTGCTGTTACTTCGGGATAATAAACGGACTCTTGTGATTTTACCTGAACTTCGGCTTCTTTCAGTTTCAGCCGAGCGACGGAAAGGCTGATATTATTTTCGGCCGTTCGGGTAAAACAGTCCTGCCAGCTCAATGATTCACCGGCATAAAGCTGCCCCGTCATAAAGAGCAGGGTCGCTGTTGCAGTTAAAAAACTGGATTTAATAGGGAACATCGGGGCAGACTACAATGTCTTTGGGCGAAAAGTGATTGATAAATTATTTTTTTTTCATCCGGCACGCTTTGACGACGATAAACCCACAATTTGATTGAAAGCCGGAAGCGGATCGGTAAAAAGCAAGGACACAAAAGGCATAAAGGGGAGTTATGATTTTTTTAGGAATAGATATCGGTGGAACCAAGATGGCTCTCTCGATTGGAAATGAGCAGGGCGAAATCCTTGTTGATCAGCGGTTTCCTACTGACGCGAACGATCCCAAAGCTACCTTGGAACAGGCGGTTAAGGTGGCCGAGGTGCTGATCGCCAAAGCAGGTCTGATTATAGAACAGATTGATGCCATCGGTATCAGCTCGCCTGGCCCGATGTGTTCCCGCCGTCGTATGATTCTTGAAACGCCAAATCTTAAAGGCTGGAACCATTTTAAAGTTGGCGATTTTTTTGAAGCGCATTTTAAGCGCCCGACTTTTATGCAGAACGACGCCAACGGTGCCGGTCTGGCGGAATATCTGTTCGGTGCCTGCAAGGGCAAGGATCTCATTTATCTCACGATGAGTACCGGTATCGGCGCAGGCATTGTGATCAATGGTAAAGTGCTTGCTGGCACCAACGATCTCGGTGGCGAAGTGGGTCACATGACGCTTGATCTCAACGGTCCGCTGTGCGGTTGCGGCAAAACGGGTTGCTGGGAAGCCTATTGCGGCGGGAAAAATCTTGCTGACCAGTTTCGTGCGGATATCGCCGCAAACTCCATCACGACTGCCGTCCTCGACAACGCCGGTGGCGACCTCGCAAAAATCAGTATGCAGGAAATTCGGGCTGCGATTCGCGCGGGCGATGCATACGCCTGTAAGAAATGGGATCTTTTTATTGAGAAGATGGCTCAGGCTGTCGGAATTCTTTTACAGTCGTTCAACCCCGAAGCCATTATTATGGGCACGCTCGCCATTCACGGTGGCGACACGTTTATTCCGCAGATGATGGAACGCCTGCCGCGCTATGCTTGGAAGGGTTGCATAGAGGTCTGCCGGATTGAAGCCAGCGTGCTTGAAAATATCGGTGAACTCGCCGCGATCGCTATTGCACTTGATGGCACCCGCCAGTTGAAAAAAGGATAATACTATGCTCGACATTAAACTCATTCGCGAAAATCCGGACCTGATTAAGAACGCACTCGTTGCCCGCCGCGCCGAAGCCGATATCGACGGCCTGCTGGCCCTCGATGCCGCACGCCGCGTGGCGATTACCGAAGCCGAAGAGTTGAAGAGTGCTCGTAACACCGCTTCAAAAAAAATCGGCAGTCTCATGAAGGACGGCAAGAAAACTGAGGCTGAAATGGCCAAAGAAGAAGTCCGGATCAGTGGCGACCGGATTACCGCTCTTGATGAGCAAGTACGTGAACTCGATAGTAAAATTTTGCATCAGCTTCTTTTTATTCCTAATCTGCCACTTGCTGGCGTACCGATTGGTGAAAGTGCCGATGACAATCCGATTGTGCGTAGCTGGGGCGAGCAGAAGAAATTTGATTTTGAAATCAAACCGCATTGGGACATCTGTGAAGCCCTCAAGCTGGTCGACTTTGAACGTGGTACTAAAATCACCGGCTCTGGCTTTCCGGTTTATACGGGGCAGGGTGCCCGCCTCCAGCGCGGACTCATTCAGTTCATGCTCGATCTGCATACCATCGAACACGGCTACACCGAAGTTGAGCCGCCCTTCGTCTGCAACGCCGCCGCCATGACCGGCACCGGACAGCTCCCGAAATTCGCTGAAGACATGTACTACATCAGCACGGACGAACTTTATCCGGTGCCGACCGCCGAAGTTCCCGTCACCAATCTTTATAGCGACGAAATCATCGACGTCGAAAAGCCGCTCAAACTAACCGCCTACACACCGTGCTTCCGCCGTGAAGCTGGTGCCGCCGGACGCGACACGCGCGGACTGCTCCGCCTGCACCAGTTCGACAAAGTCGAAATGGTCAACTTCGTGAAGCCCGAAGATTCCGAAAAGCAGCACGAAATTCTCGTTCGTGAAGCCGAAAAGGTTTTGCAAAAACTTGGACTGCATTATCGCGTCATTGAACTCTGCACTGCTGATATCGGTTTCAGCGCCGCCAAATGCTACGACATCGAACTCTGGGCCCCCGGCGTACAGAAATGGCTAGAAGTCTCCTCCGTCAGCAACTTCTGGGACTATCAGGCGCGCCGCGCCCGCATTCGTTGTCGCGATGAAAATGGGAAAGCGCAGTTTGTGCACACGCTTAATGGTTCTGGTGTGGCCCTGCCGCGACTCGTCGTCGCGCTGATCGAAAACAACCAGAACGCTGACGGCACGGTCACCATCCCTGAAGCCCTGCGCCCTTACATGGGCGGTCTCACGAAACTGGGCTGAGCAACTGCGTTGCGGCACAGCGCTTCGCGAAAAAAACTAAAGCCCCGGTTTCCGATCTCTGGAACCGGGCTTTTTATAGTACGGAACGTCTTAATCAGTATTAGGGTGCGGAGAGGCCAATAGGCTATTTTTTTGTGATACCGATTTCGTATGACTTGCGGTTTTTAGTACCGCATCCGGATCCCATCGCTACCGGAACCTGTAGAGTGTGCGCCACCTGCTTCGCGTCAATGAAGCCGTCTCCGGCAAGGTGTGTTGTCCCGCCTTCAGGCGGCATAACCTGCTCCGGCTAAAGCCAGTACTACATGCCTCTTAAAGGAAAAATGGCAGGGAAAAGCTACGCTCAAGGACTTTTTACCGAACAGCATGTGAATTTTCGTGTTTCTTGTGGCGATTCTTTCAGCGATTAATGGTAATCGGTCTGTGAACCTCAGCGAAAAAGTAAAAGCGGCCATTGAACGGGATCACCTGATTCCTGAAGGAACGCAGGTTATTGTCGGCATTTCCGGCGAGGCGGTAACGGTGCGGACCGCGCAGTCTGGCGGAGGAACCATGAAAAAATCGAATTCGTTTTATTGCGCTTCTACTACTGGGCACCACCTTACTTCACGCCGCGGAACTCGTCTGGCTGACGGATTTTGAGCAGGCAAAAAAAGAAGCGGCGACTCGTAATGTCCCCATTCTGGCCGACTTCGCCGGATCGGACTGGTGTGGCTGGTGCATCAAGCTGGATCGGGAGGTTTTCTCTCAGCCGGAATTTCAGGCCTACGCCAAAGACCATCTGGTGCTGTTTCTGGCGGACTTCCCAAACAGCAAGACTCAACCTGCGCCCGTTAAAGCGCAAAACCAGAGGCTCTCAAAGAGGTATGGGATTCAGGGATTCCCGACGGTTCTGCTACTGAACAGCGACGGACAGGTTCTGGGTCGCAGCGGATATCAAGCTGGTGGACCCGATGCGTACATCCGCCACATCAAAGGTCTGCTGGAGTAATGCGATGAAACTTCCACACCTCCTGCTCGACCGTACAGAACAGCGAACAACCGACGCGTCCGCCCAGATGGCCCCCCCCCGACATTCGATGGAAAGTACCCCGCGTCCCGAGGCCGAGAACATTCAGCACAGCATGACTCGCTCGGGGCTGTAAAGTGGCTTGCTCAGCTCCCAAAAAGTAATACAGTAAAACCACGGGGCGATAACCCGCCCCGGGTTTCTTGACGACGTGAGGTTGATGCCGCGACACGAATCTCGAAAGCGAGGCGGGCACATGTTGATGAAGAACATTCTGATGGGGTTGATCATTCTGGGCGGACTCATCCGGACGGATTCGGGGGCGGAGGCCCTATTGAAAAAGGAGGTGCCTGTGTACACACATACGAATCAGTTGATCCACGAAAAAAGCCCGTATCTTCTGCAACATGCGCACAACCCGGTGGATTGGGTTCCGTGGGGTGAAGAGGCCTTTGAAAAAGCACGGGAAGAGGATAACCCCATTTTTCTTTCCATCGGCTATGCCACCTGTCACTGGTGCCATGTGATGGAGCACGAGTCGTTTAAGGATGAGGACACTGCGGCGCGGCTCAATGAGGCCTTTGTGTGCATCAAGGTGGATCGCGAAGAACGTCCGGATATTGACGAAATCTACATGACGGTCTGCCAGATGCTCACCGGAAGCGGCGGCTGGCCACTGACAATTGTGATAACCCCCGATAAAAAACCGTTTTTTGCCGCCACCTATATTCCGCGCGAATCCCGGTTTGGGCATGCGGGATTGCTCGATTTGATTCCCCGGATTTCCAAGGCGTGGAAAACCCAACGGGCCGAAATTCTCCAGTCCGCTCAGCAGATTTCCACCGCGCTAACGCAGACGCAGGAGACAGGGGAACCTCTCGGTGAAAACGTATTGTCTCGCGCGTTCCAAGACGCGAAGCAGTCCTTCGATTCTGAGTGGGGCGGCTTCGGGGCAGTGCCGAAATTTCCGTCGCCGCATCGCCTGGTTTTTTTGATTCGACAGAATCCGGTCGCCGCGCGTCCGCTGGTTGAGAAAACCCTGACCTCGATCCGAATGGGCGGCATTTGGGATCAGCTCGGATTCGGCATCCACCGCTACTCGACGGATCGCGAATGGCTCGTCCCGCATTTCGAAAAAATGCTCTACGATCAGGCGCTGATGGCGCTGGCGTGCGTTGAGGCGTATCAAGCCTACGGGGACGAGCGGTATCGGAGGATGGCCGATGAGATTTTCACGTATGTGCTTCGGGATCTAACCGCGCCCGAAGGCGGGTTCTATTCTGCTGAAGATGCCGACAGCGAAGGCATCGAGGGCAAGTTCTATGTCTGGACGCTCGCCGAGCTTCGCTCCGTTTTAACACCGGATGAATTGGAGCTGGCGGTCACCACATTCAACGTGCATCCGGACGGAAATTTTCGCGCTGAGGCCGCCGACCACAAGACGGGAGAAAATATTCTGCACGCAAACTCCCCGCGTGAGGATCCCGCCGAGCTTGAGGCGGTGCGCCGCAAATTGTTTACCGTACGGGAGACCCGGATCCATCCGTTTAAAGATACGAAAGTTCTGACCGACTGGAACGGCCTGATGATCGCCGCGCTGGCCAAAGCCGCGCGGGTTTTCGATGAGCCGCGCTATGCAACAGCGGCACAGCGTGCCACAGATTTTCTTTGGGACAACCTGCAGCAGGAGGGTCGGCTGACCCACCGCTGGCGCGACGGGCACACCGCCGTGCCGGGGCAGCTTGATGACTACGCCTTTCTGATTTTCGGATGGATGGAGCTCTACGAAACAACCTTCGATGTCCAAAACTTGGAAAAAGCTGTTGCGCTAAATGAAACGGTTCTGACGCATTTTCAGGATGAAGTCCGCGGCGGGTTTTACTTAACCGCCGACGATGCCGAAAAACTGCTCATTCGTCCGAAGAGTCTGTATGACGGGGCCATTCCTTCCGGGAACTCGGTCCAACTGATGAACCTATTGAAGCTCGCCCGGTTGACCGGACGCACGGAATACGAGTCGTTGGCCGATCAGCTGCTGCACAGTTTTGCATCCTCACTCAACCAGTCGCCTTCCGGATTTTCGCAGGCGCTTCAAGCGGTCCAGTTTGCGCAGGGGGTCACCTCCGAAATTGTGATTGCGGGGGATCGTCAGTCTCCAGCCACGCAGGCGTTGATCCGCGCCGTGCGCTCCGTTTACCTCACCAATCAAACCGTGCTATTCAAGGATCCAAGTGTTTCAGCACTCGAACGACTCGCTCCATTTACGTCCGATTTGAGTCCCGTCAACGGGCAACCCGCCGTCTATATCTGCCGCAATTTTTCTTGCGAGCAACCACTGACTGTTCCGTCCGCAGTGATTACGTTGCTTTCTGGGGGAAAGAATCATAATGAAAAAATGGATGATAACGATTTTGCTGGCGGGACTCACCCACGCCGCCATAGCACAGCAGTTTGAACCCGGTCACGAATATGACCGGGTTTTGAAAATATTCGTCGAGAACGGACGAGTGGATTATCAGGGACTCAAGGACG
Organism: Kiritimatiellales bacterium; assembly: GCA_038213895.1. GTDB lineage: Bacteria > Verrucomicrobiota > Kiritimatiellia > Kiritimatiellales > Tichowtungiaceae > Tichowtungia. The sequence goes on from JBBQSL010000050.1 coordinate 19,294, forward strand.
CTCCCATACCGCTTATGAATTATTTGATTTTGGAGGGGCGAGTCCCAGAGACAGAGTTCAAATCGTGGAGCGAAAAACAGCAGCTCGCCTTTTTGATTAACCTTTACAACGCCTCCACACTTCAACTGATCGTTGACCACTATCCGGTTAAAAGTATCAAAGAGATTGGTAGTTTTTTTAAAGAGCCGTGGGATCAGCCGGTGGTTCCACTGTTTTGAAAAAAGATCACGCTCAACGAACTGGAGCATGAAATCATCCGCCCACAATATCATGACCCACGCGTTCACATGGCACAAAAAGGGGTCAAAAAGGGGTCAGGAAAAAGGGGTCACCCATTAGCGGTTCCGGTCAAACACAAAATACCCCTCCATAGCCGTTTCTCAACGGCTTTCTCATTTTCTTTTTGTTGATCGGCTAACCGTCTCTCCACCACCGAACGTCTCATTGCAATCTTGGTTTTCGTCACGTGGTTTAATCAGTCACCCATCTGGATCTCGGATGC
>JBBQSL010000051.1:0-19465 GCA_038213895.1 Kiritimatiellales bacterium
GTTCAGTGGCGAAGAAACATGGCGGCTAGATTTTACACCGCTCCAGACTCCAGGAACCTACACCATATATGTTCCCGGTGTTGGATATAGTTACGAGTTTCAAATCGGCTCCAATGTGTATGCCGATGCTTATTATCACTGCATGAGAAGTCTCTGGTATCAGCGGAGCGGAATCTCCATGACCAATCCGGCGTATTCTGGAATCTGGACACGTCAGGGCGATCTCCAGCAGAACACTAATACCGCATTTTATCACAATTCAGTCTATGACAAATCCTCAGCACTTTACGCTCAGGAACCAATCGGCGGATTCGCGGATTTTACCGGCGGCTGGTATGATGCCGCTGACTACGACAAATACACCAAGTCTGCGGCAGATGCTGTGAATCTGCTTTTAACCATGTATGAAATCCGTCCGGAACGCTTTGCGGATAACCAGTTAAATCTTCTGGAGAGCGGCAACGGTATTTCTGACGTGTTGGATGAGGCCAAATGGGAGCTGGATTGGATTGTCAAAATGGTTAGCTCCAACGGTGCCGCTTTCAATAAATGTACCTATGAAACATGGCCCAGCCGCATGCCGAGCAATCAGACCGAAAAAATGTGGGTCACACTGAAGACCACAAGAGATACAGCCGCCGCCTGTGCCATTCTGGCGAAAGCCGCCCGGATTTACGCACCTCATGATGCCGTCACCGCAACGCTCTATAGCAACAAAGCAACGCTTGCATGGCAGTGTCTGACCAGTCATCCGGATTCCTATCCGATTCCTCCGGGTAGCAACTGGGATGATTATCACAACCCGCCGGGAACCAACTGGGTCATAAACGGTGTCACCAACGTTACTCCTTCAATCGGTACTGGAAAGTATTTTGGAACGAATGATGTGCCGTATCGCCTCTGGGCCGCCACGGAAATGTACCGTCTCACTGAAAGTTCTGCCGTTCACGATGAGTTCAGCAACATCGTCTATCGCGCAAAAGGAGATATCGATCCGACGAATTTCCTGAAAAGTGTTGTCGGGTTTGAAAGCTGGATGGGTAATGCAAATAGCATGATTTTGATGTACGACTACATTCGTCTTACCAATGGCTTGCCGGTGGTTGAAGAATGGCGCTCCGCCATGGAGGATCAGTTTATTTATATAGCCAGCAATTACTGGAAGACGTGTGATATGCCTCTGCCTTATGACTTTGAAATCAAAAGCCATTCTATTATGCAGTGGGGAGAAGGATCCCAAATCCGTCGTCCGTATGGATATATTCTGGCATATGAGCTGACCGGCAATGGCTGGTTTCTGGGAGAGGCTCTCAAAAACATTGATTGGCCACTGGGGGCCAATCCGCTGAGCACGACATACATTACCGGTATCGGCAGTAAATATCCGATGCGTCCGCACAATAAAATAGACCACTATGATGGAGTGGTGGAGCCGATTCCTGGTTACAATATTTACGGACTGACATGGGAGCTGGAGTATAACAACTACTATCAGCCGATCATTGATAGATCCTATCCAACTTATCAGTATAACCCGACCAACTCACTTCAATATCCGCTTGCGAGAAAGTACGTGGATGTCTGGGAATCTGTGAAGCACGGGGAGTTTGTTGTAGATGATTTGGCACGCACCGCCATGGTGTTTGCCTATTTCTCATCCACCAATGCTCCATGAGCCGTAAATGGCTGAAAAGCGGGCGAAGCATGACAAAGGGATGGCAGGGGTCAATAACTGGTCTGCTTTCCCCTTGATTTAGCAACGCCTCTAAAAGCCCCGGAAACAGCCCTAGGGTCGAGGTGGATTTTAGACGATTCGTATCGTCGTAAGGATTTAAACTGGCCCCATGCAAGGGTGCAAGGGTCGTGCAAGGGTCCTCGCATTTAAGCATCCATTTTCCAACCACTGGAAAACGCGCACCCGATTTTTCCAAGCATTGGAAAAGAGAACCCACCCCGCCGTCCCGGCACCCCTCCAATGGAGGGGAATTTTCCGTGTAGTCGGTGTATGAACCACTCCCGATGATCGTTATTTGCTTCGCAAATTATTTTTCCGGTTGCCACTCCACTTTGTTCCATTGCTTTGCAATAGCAAAGCCCGTCTACCTTTGGTCGGCTCGCTTCAAAGCTGTGGTGAAAACTCTTCATCCGTACTCAGCGCGCTCCACCTTTTGTGACTTTTTGTGTTTTTGGTGGCTAATCATCTGGCGGCTCACTCGGAGAGTTCGCCCTACCATTTTTGTGCCTAAAGTCTATGGCCGAAAGTCTAAAGCCTTTCCCGTCCGCTATCGCGGACTGATCACTCGAATCGCGTCGAGGCGGAGGCTGGCGGCGGCGAGTTTTTCGTTGAGTTCGGTGAGGGCGTTGCGGGCGTTGCGGGCGTGGGCGAGTTCTTCGTCACGAATGTTGTCATGATTTATAAAAGGCTTGCGGTTTTCGGCCTTGATTCTATCGGCATCCTTTTGCACCTTTTCAAACAATCTAACTGGTAACGGCGGAAACGGTGGACATGGCGGCAATGGAGCCGGTGGCGGGAATGCCGGAAACGGTGGGCACGGCGGCGGATTAGCTACACACTCCTTTACTGTACTAATCTGGCGGAGGGAGTTTGGTGTTCGGTTTCGGAGCCGCACATAGGGAGCGGTGGCCCTGAATCAATCGGAGTTACAAACACCTCGAAGCAGGGTTTCTACAAGTTGCAGGTCGCAATTCCATAATTCCATAGAACGCATCATTCCAATCTTCCATTTTTCCATCCTTCCAGTATCTTCTCCCCATGTTTTTCGATACTCATGTTCATTTGGACGATTTCGTGAAAGACGGCTCGCTGGAGCAGGTTCTGGAGCGTGCAGAGCTTTCCAATGTTTGGAAAATGATCGCGGTCGGCGGTTCACCGGCAGCTAATGATCTGGCCCAGATGCTGGCCGGTGCTTTTCCCGGGCGAATTTATGCCGCCGCCGGTTATGATCGTCACCTCGCCGGTGAGTTGGTGGATATTTCCGCTCTGCGTGAGCTGGCGGCACGGCCTTCCACAGTCGCCATTGGCGAAACCGGGCTCGATTATTTTTATGAGCCGGAAAAAGCCAGAGAGCATAAACGGCTGCTCTTCCAATGTTTGGAAATCGCCATCCATGTCCGCAAGCCAGTGGTTGTTCATACCCGCGATGCAGATGAAGATACCTTGGAAATGTTGACTGATTTTTGCAGACATTGGAAAGGTGACCCGGCGCGCGTCGGTGTGATCCATTGTTTCACTCGCGATCAAAAGATGGCTGAATCATTGCTCGACTTGGGCTTTTACATCAGCTTTAGCGGTATCGTGACCTTTACCAATGCTGATACATTGCGTGAGGTGGCGAAATTTATTCCAGACGACCGATTGTTGATTGAAACGGATTCGCCCTATCTCGCGCCGGTACCGCATCGCGGCGAACGCTGTGAACCGACCTTCGTGGCGAATACGGCGAAGCGTCTTGCCGAATTGCGCGGCTGTACCGTAGAGTCGCTAGCAAAAATAACAATGGATAACGCAATTCGATTGTTCGGACTGACGGACGGGAATTAAGAATTTTAAATTGCCGATTGCCGATTGCCGATTGACGATTACTGATTTTGGATTAAAGACAAGGAGACTGACTGTATGAAAAAACTTTTGTTTGCCCTTATGCCATTTGTGAGTGAGGTTAAGTATGCCGTTATGGCAGGCTGGAAGCCCGCGGTACGCAATTCAGGCGGGGCAGGCTGGAAGCCTGCGGTACTTAATTCAGTCGGGGCAGGCAGGATGCCTGCGGTACGCAATTCAGGCGAGGCAGACTGGAAGCCTGCGGTACGTATCGCGGGCATCTTGCCTGCCTTGTTTATTTCACTGGCTGTTGTGACACAAGCTCAGGAGCTGGTCAAGGTAACCGGCGAACGGGTGAGTTTGCGTGCTGCGCCGGAATCTAATGCAGTTCTTCTTAGTCGCACAATGACCGGCGACGAATTGGTTCTCAAGGATAATAGCCTCCCGGACTGGGTCGGTGTGCAACCGCCAGAAACCATTGATCTTTGGGTGAATAGTGAATTTGTCAGTAGCAATACGGTGTTGCCAGAACTGCTAAATATTCGTTCCGGTCCGAGTTTGAGTCATACTACGGTTGGCACGGCGCATAAAGGCGACAGTCTGATCGTGCGTGGCGAGATGGCCCAGTGGTTGAGGATTGCGCCGACCTCTAATACCGTGGTTTGGATCAGTCGCAAGTATGTTCAAGGGCCCAGCTGTCCGGTCGTAGAGCCGGTTAAAGAAACTCAAACTGTGACGCAGGTTAATGGACTTTTTGTTGAGGAAGTTGCAGGCGCGGTTTCTGAATCAGCATTGAAGAAACTAAAAATGGACCCCGCTAAAAAGCAAGGGGACTCCGCAATCTATTCTGGCGTATTGCAACCGGCCGATGACATGCTTTACAAACTGGCGGACAACCATTTCACCGATATCATCGTTTGTTATGTTTTCGGAAATAAACCGCAGATGCAGACTTTTTCAGGCATAAAGATCGAAATCACCGGGAAAACCTATTGGGTTGAAGGAAAAGATCTGCCGGTAGTCATTCCTTCTCGGATTAGATTACTCCCCGTTAAAGCCGTAAAGTAGGTTGGTAAAGAGATGTATCGTCCATGCAGCGATTCTACATCCAGTTAAATTTGGAAACGCTCTACGCTATCAATTTGGCCGATAACACTTCATCCCGAAGTTTCGAGACTCATGGAAAAAGGGGTCAAAAAAGGGGTCAGAGTACCAGCTTGAGTCAAAAAAGGGGTCAGTCCGCCTAATTCGTTATTTGGCTTTTCAGTTCCTCCAATACAAAAAAAGGGGTCAGTCCGCCTAATTCGTTATTTGGCTTTTCAGTTCCTCCAATACAATAACGCGGTTGCATTTTTGCCGTTCCCTGTCGGTCACTTCTTTTCGGAAATAAAAAAAGTGTCAGTCCTATTATTTGCGTATTTTTTGCTTGTAGAACTGGTGCCTTTTTTGAAGAAAGCACTTAAAAAATAGGACTGACACTTTTTCGGGTCGGGAAGATCGAACAGAACGAACGGCGGCTGGATGTGGTGGAGTATATGAGAATCTGCAAAGCCCTAGAAATTGATCCGCATGAAGGATTTAATCTTGTCGAAAAAATGATCTCCCGATCAAAAAAGAGACCTCGCCGCAAGACGGTATAGCCGTTCAATATGGTAAGTTTTCCATCCCCGCCCGAAGAACTACCGCAAACTCAGAAAACGATGGTCTTTTACTGTCGGAGCCGATTTATCAGCAGGGTTCGATTACATATGACCCCGTTTCGTCGTCGAGATTCGTCCGTCCATAGTCAAAAGTGTGCCGAACGAAATACAGGAAGAGATTAAAATCAAAGTAAGCCGCTTGTTTTCAGCCACTTCTGTCGCTAGATTGACGGCTCAATTTTGTAGGGGATTAAAGAAATGTTCAAACCGGTTGCCAGTAAAGTGGATTTCGCAGGAATGGAAGAGGGCGTACTCGCCTTTTGGCAGGCGCACGGCACGTTTAAGAAGTCGGTCGAAAACCGTGCAGGGAAGTCCGAGTTTATTTTTTATGACGGACCTCCGTTTGCTACGGGTCTCCCGCATTACGGTCACCTACTGGCCGGAACGATTAAAGATATCGTCCCGCGCTACCAGACCATGCGCGGTCATCGCGTAGAGCGCCGCTTCGGCTGGGACTGCCACGGTCTGCCGATTGAAGCACTTGCGCAAGAAGCACTCGGTCTAGCTGGTGCGCCAGCTATTAAGGAAGCTGGCGTCGGCGTTTTTAATGAGCAGTGCCGTTCCATGGTCACAAAATACGTCGAGGAATGGGAAAAGACCGTTTCGCGCATGGGTCGCTGGGTCGATTTCAAGAACGACTATAAGACCATGGATAAAGATTTCATGGAGACCATCTGGTGGGTGTTTTCCGAACTTTGGAAACAGAATCGCATCTATAAAGCCCATCGCATTATGCCGTTTAGCTGGAAGCTTAATACGCCGCTTTCCAATTTTGAGGCCGGTCGCAACTATCAGGATGTGCAGGATCCTGCCGTCACGGTTCGCGTGAAACTTAAAAACTTTGAATTTGACGGTGCCTTTGCATTGCTTTGGACGACGACACCGTGGACGTTGCCTTCTAACCTCGCCATTTGTGCTGGATCAACGATCGATTACGTTGCTGTATGCGATGCAGAGAGCGGTGAAATCTACGTGTTGGCCGAAGCGCGACTCGCGGCCTATTATAAAAAAGAGGAACAGTACGAAGTTCTTAAAAAATATAAAGGCACGGAACTCGCCGGACTCACCTACGAACCGCTTTTTGACTTTTTCACAGATAATCCGAAATCCTTCCGCCTGCTTCTTGATCCATTTGTGACCACGGCAGACGGAACCGGCATTGTGCATCTCGCACCCGCTTACGGCGAAGATGACTATCGCGTCTGCCGCGCCGCCGGCATCGGTCTGGTTGATCCGCTTGACGAAGACTGTAAATTTACCGCGCAGGTACCGGATTGGGCAGGGCAGTTCTGCAAAGATGCCGACAAAGCCATTATTAAACAGCTTAAAGACGATGGAAAACTGGTTCATCAGTCCACCATTCAGCACAGTTATCCATTCTGTGAACGCACCGACACACCGCTCATCTATCGCGCCATTGACGCCTGGTATGTTCGCGTTGAAGACCTGCGCGACGAAATGCTCGCCAACAATGCGCAAGTGCATTGGATGCCTGAATACGTTGGTGAAAAGCGGTTCGCCAACTGGCTGGCCGAAGCCAAGGACTGGAATATCAGTCGAAACCGTTTCTGGGGTTCCTGTATTCCGGTTTGGGTCAACGTAGATGATTCAAAAGATACTATTTGCATTTCATCGGTTGCTGAACTCGAAAAACTTTCCGGCAAGAAAGTTACCGATCTGCATAAACATTTTGTGGATGAAATCATCATCCAAAAAGACGGCAAGACCTACAGGCGCACACCGGAAGTTCTCGACTGTTGGTTTGAGTCTGGTGCCATGCCGTACGCTCAACAGCATTACCCGTTTGAAAATAAGACGCATTTTGACGCTAACTTCCCGGCCAGTTTTATTGCCGAAGGGCTCGACCAGACCCGCGGTTGGTTCTACACACTGATGGTTCTTTCCACGGCCCTATTCAAAAAACCGGCATTCAAGAACGTCGTCGTCAACGGGCTGGTGCTGGCCGAAGACGGACTTAAAATGAGTAAGCGGCTTAAAAATTATCCCGATCCGCTCCACGTCGTTCATGAATACGGTGCGGATGCCCTGCGCCTTTACATGATCAGTTCGCCGGTCGTCAAAGCCGAGTCCCTGCGTTTTTCGGAAGAGGGTGTTAAACACGCGCTGCGTCATCTGCTCATTCCGCTTTGGAATTCGTACAGCTTCTTCGTCACCTATGCCAACATTGATAAATGGGAGCCGGGCAAATCAAAGTTTGGCGATAGTACCAACCTGCTTGACCGCTGGATCGAAAGCTCACTGGCGAATCTCTGTCAGGAAGTCACGGCGGCCATGGACAACTATGATTTACAGCGTGCGGTTCGTCCGTTTGTCGCTTTTATTGAAGATTTGACCAATTGGTACATTCGCCGTTCGCGCCGCCGCTTCTGGAAGTCCGGCGACGACGCCGATAAGCAACAGGCTTACGCTACGCTGTATCACGTATTAATCGAGTTGTGCAAAATCGCTGCGCCGTTTACGCCGTTTATTGCCGAAGAGATTTATCGGAATCTCACACAATTCGATTCGTCAAAAGTCAAAAAGTTGAATGTCGAAAGTCAGGATTCTGACCTTGGACTTTCAGACCAGCAGACCTTAGACGTCCCCGAGTCTGTTCATCTTTGCGACTTCCCGACCGCTGCCGGTGCCAAGCGTGATGTCGCGTTGGAAACCCAGATGCGCATCGTGATGGAAGTGGTCAGTATGGGTCGCCAGATTCGTAAAGATCGCGACGCTAAAGTCCGCCAACCTCTACGCCGCCTCGATGTAGTCAGCCGCGACAGCGGACTACTTAATCAGGTAGAAGAACTCAAAGTGATCATTGCTGAAGAGCTCAATGTCCGCGAAGTGATTTTCGGTGATGACGAGTCTGCACTGGCTACGCTCAGCGCAAAAGCTAACTTCAAGACGCTTGGCCGAAAATTTGGAAAGCAGGTTCAGCAGATTAATCAGGCCGTACAGAAACTTTCGCTCGAAGAACTCAAGACGGCGGCGGCAGGCGAGGGGCTTACATTAAAAATCGGCGAAGAGACTTTCGAATTGGCGGCGGAAGACATCATTGTTGAACGCATTCCGAAAGCCGGACTTGCTGTGCAGACGCAAGGTGCGTTGGTGGTTGCTCTTGATTTGGAACTCGACGCTGATCTGATTCGTGAAGGGTTGGCCCGCGAGCTGGTAAATAATGTTCAGCAGATGCGCAAAGCCAAAGATTTTGAAGTCACCGACCGAATTCATCTCAACATTTCATCGGACGAAGCGGTGCGCGAAGCAGTTGTTGCCTTTGATGAATATATCAAATCTGAAGTTCTTGCGCTTTCGGTTAAAACGGTCGAAACGGAAGGCGAGTCCGTTGACCTCAACGGTCACCAGTGTACGCTGTCGATTACAAAAGCGTGAATGTCGAATATCGAATAGGGAATTTTGAATTGAGAAGGAATCCCATTTTACTTCTGCGGTTCTTTATTCGGTGTTCAGTATTCTTAATTTTTACCGGTTGCGCATCGGTCATCCGGCCTCCGCGTGGCGTTCCGGCACGCACGGTGACGATGGAAGCCACCGGCTATTGCGATTGCGGAAAATGTTGCAGTTGGGAGCGCGTCTGGTGGGCACCTTGGCGAACGGTTTACGCATCCGGTCCGAGCAAGGGCCAATCAAAAAAAAGCGGTGTTACGGCATCTGGAACTAAAACGCATCCGGGAACTATCGCCGCCGATCGGCGCTATTATTCTTTCGGAACCGTCATGTACGTTCCCGGTTATGGATACGGCCGAGTTGAAGATACTGGCGGAGCCATTCAGGGGCCTGCCCGCATTGACCTTTTCTTCGACTCGCATCAGGACGCCCTGCAATGGGGTCGGCAACGGGTTCCGGTTAAGATCTGGCGCTAAGTAGTTGAACCCGATCCAGCGCTTTTCCAAGCTGCTCGGTATTCAATGGTTTGGCCAGGAATTCATTGGCTCCTGCGGCTTTGGCATCATCCTGTTCTTCCTTCATAACACCGGCTGACAACGCAATGATCCAGGGTTTATCATCTCGACCTGTGTGCTTTCGGATCAGTTGGGTGGCTTCTAGGCCATTCATGTTTGGCATCTGGATGTCCATTAGAACCAGATCGTACGTTGCATCCATTGCAGCGGCCACGGCGGTTTGTCCGTCGGGGACGATCACTACATCATCACAGCCGAGCTGTTGAAGCATCAGTTGAATAATGCGCTGGTTGATCGGATTATCCTCCGCCACCAGAATTCGAAGATTATGCGTTTTCTTTGGTTGTACCTGAGTTGCGGCAGATCCTTTTTTGGCAGTTTTTTGTTTTTTCTCCGCCAGAGTTAGTAACATCTGCTCCAAGAGTTTGTTTATCCGAACCGGCTTGGAAAGTCGCGCACTGATGGACGGGTCGGCTGGAATATTTTCGTAGGAACTGCTGAGAATGATGACGGATGGCGTTGGTTTTTTTTCAAGCTGGGATATTTTTTTTTGCTAGTTCACTACCGTCCATTTCTGGCATTTGGAAATCAATCAGCGCGATGTCATAGGTGTGACCGTTCTGCAGTTGTTCAAGTGCTTTTTTCGGATGCTCAAAAGCTTCGGAAATGACACCCCACTGTGCCAGTTGATCGCTGAGAAGCCACCGATTGGTTGCATTATCATCTACAATTAGCGCATGTTTGCCGCGCAGTGATTCTATGGGCATGAATCTCGGTTTTTCTACGCTGACGTCAGCGACCGGAAGGGTTGCGGTAAAGAAAAAGGTCGAGCCTTCTCCTTTTTTGCTTTCAAACCATATTTTTCCACCCATTAGCTCGGTCAGTCGCCGACTGATGGTTAATCCCAAGCCGGTTCCACCGTATTTGCGGGTATTGGAAACATCCGCCTGAGTGAAAGCCTGGAAAAGTTGGTCTTTGTGTTCGTCGGCAATTCCAATTCCAGTATCGCTGATTTCAAATTGCAACTGCAAGTTGTCGTTATTGGTATTCAAACTACGAACTTTTAGTCGCACATCGCCATTTTCAGTGAACTTTATTGCGTTACCAAGTAGGTTGACAAGTACTTGCCGCAGGCGCGTTGTGTCACCGGTCAGCATGAGCGGGATATCCGGCTCAATATGATAAAGCAGTTCAATATTTTTCTTTGAAGCTAAATGGGTAAACAGATCAAATGCATCTTCAATACATTCGCGCACATTAAAGGGTTCTGCTTCCAGCTCAACTTTACCGGCTTCAATTTTTGAATAATCAAGAATATCGTTGATGATCGTCAGCAGATTTTCTCCACTGATCTGGATGGTACGAATAAATTCTTCCTGCTGAGGTGACAGCTCGGTACCCAGCATTAGACTGGCGGCACCGATGACCCCATTCATCGGGGTGCGGATTTCATGACTCATCATGGCTAGAAAAGCACTTTTTGCTTTATTGGCGGCTTCGGCATCCTGCTGGGCTTTAATTAGCTGGGTTTCATTTTCGACCTGCCGGGTAATGTTACGGGAAATGCCAGCCACGCCGATGACGTTGCCTTTTTCATCTCGCATTGGACATTTAACAGACTCGAGATATTCAATATCTCCATTTTTCCGTTCATGGCGTTCGCGGATACGTGTTACTTCACCATTTTCCATCTGTCGCTGCTCATTATCGTACAGCTGCTGCCCGAGTGGCGCTGGATGAAGATCGCTGTCGGTTTTCCCGATCAGCTCATCAATTGATTTCACTTGGCGGGATTTCAGCCAGGCCAGATTGCCACCCAGTACTTTGGACTGGCGGTCTTTATAGTAAAATTGATCTTCTAGATTATCAAAAATGGCATGAATAAAAGCAGCACTTTGCTCAGCTTCATTTTTTGCCCTGAGCAATGCTTCTTCGCGTTCTACTTGCTGTGTAATATTTCTTGAAATACCGGCCAGCCCGATGACCCGACCTGATGGACTATGTAATGGACTTTTTACGGATTCCAGATAAACGATGCTTCCGTCATCGCGGACATGTTTCTCTTGTTCTCTAAAAACCTTACCGGCCTCCATCAGTTGCTGCTCTTCATCGTAAAGCTTCTTACCTATTTCATCGTCTGGATAAAAATCGAGATCGGTTTTTCCGATCATTTCTTCGGCAGTTTTGCCGTGATATGTGTAACAAGCAGGATTGACACCTAGTATGCGGGAGCTGCGATCCATGTAATAAATTTGATCCGGTAAATTCTTAAAAATTACATTCAGCAGAGCTGCCTTTTGTTTCGCTTCTTCGTCCGCTCGATAATGTGCCGTGATGTCTTCCAAATGGCCATACCATAACGTGCTACCATCACGTTGTCGTTCCGGTAGCGCATGATTTCGAATCCAGTGGAGCGTGTCATTTGGTGTCTGGATACGAAAAGTTATTTCAAATTCTTCAAGATTTTCAGCAGATTTTTTCAGTGTATCTCTAACAAGATCAATGGATTCAGGACATACACGATCCCATGCGAGCTGTCCATTTTTTGCCAGATCGACAGGTGTGGCAAAGAAAATCTGTTCAATTCCCAGCGTGGAAAAAGGAAATGTGCAACGTCCATTTTTCCACTGGCGATATTGATAAACTGTGCCGGGAAGGCGATTAATCAACTTTAGAAGCTGTGGCTTTCTCAAAAATATACGTTTATGCAAGTTCATGTTTTTTTAAATTACCATCTGAGGTTCTTTTGATCAAATAGGTATTCAAGAGAATGTTAGAAAAATGTCAGGCTGGCACAATATCGCCCACGCCATTTAGAATAAAATTAGGACGATAGGCAAAACGTCCGATATCGGCGGATTTTGTGACGCCACTTAGCACTAGTACCGTTGTGATCTCCGCTTCGACGCCCGCGATAATATCTGTATCCATTCGGTCGCCGACAATGGCCGTTTCTTCGCGCTGACAGCCGAGCCGCTTGAGTGCGTTACGCATCATTAACGGGTTCGGCTTGCCCACATAATAAGCTTTAGCACCGGTAGCTAGTTCAATGGGCGCCAGCAGTGCGCCGGTTGCCGGAACAATTTGGCCGCCTTCAATCGGACCGGTCAGGTCGGGGTTGGTTCCAACTAGTTTTGCGCCGTTTAACACCAGTTTGGTGGCATGGCAGATCCGGGCATAGTCGTAATTAGCACTTTCGCTCACCACCACATAGTCAGGATTGGAATCATTGATCGAGTAGCCTTCATCGTACAACGCGTTGATGATACCGGCATCACCGATAACATAGGCACTACCACCCGGCTTTTGGCTGGCTAGGAATGTCGCAGTGGCCCGCGCGCTGGTATAAAAATGGCTTTCGCCCACTTTGAGCCCCATTCGTGCCAGCTTTTCACTCAACTCCCGCAGGGTTCGCGCACTGCTGTTGGTCAAAAAAAGGAACTTTTTGTCCTCTTTACGCAACCAAGTCACAAATTCAAGCACACCCGGCAACAGTTTGTTTCCGTGGTAGATCACGCCGTCCATATCGCAGATGAAGGCCTTTTTATCCTGTAAACTTTTCATTAAAATCTCCGGTTCAGACATCAGTAGAACCGTATATGTTTTTTTACCGGTTGGAAAGCACGGCGTTTACTCAAGAATTTTTGGCGTTAACGTAATATCGGTTATGGACGTTTCTCCGGCACCGGAACGACCGATTAAGAATTTTGAGTAGAACTCCTGATTTTCCGTGAATCCGCCGATGGAAATCGTCTGTCCGTTACGGGCAATAACCTCTGTGGCGATTTGGGTGAATTGGATCGTTTGCTCGTTGCCATCCGCTAGTCGGCCACTCAGTTCCGGAATAAGTCGGACGCGGATCATGGATCCGTCACCGATGATTTCGGGTACAACAGCCAGAAATGCGCCAACGTCCCGCCATTCAATATGCACTTCGCGAATATAGCCATGACGGGTTCCGTATTCCGTCAGCCACGCGAGGTAGGGTACTGATTCGCCTACGCGCAATGTGGCGCTGCGCCCATCCATAGCCACGAGCATTTGCGTAACGTTTTCGCTTGAGGTCGTGCTGCGGTTATTGAAGCGCCCTTCAAATGAGCCATGGACATCCCCGTCACTGATGATAATCGGGCCCTTTGGACGTATTCCTACTTCATGACTGGATGTCTGTCCGCTACGGTTGAACTGCACGTTGATCTGTATATTTTTTGGTGGTTTATCCAGTTCTATCAGCATCGTTTCCACCGTTGCGTGCTGTTGCGCCGTGCCGCGCACCGCCAGTTTGCGGTCAATCGCTTGAAGGCTGAGACCGTTGGTCGTCGGCATCATCATTTTTATAATTTCAACCGTTGACGACGGATCGGCGTACCGTACCGTATAAATTTTAATCGTTGTTTCTTGAGCATAAAGTGATGCACCGAGCAGCAGGGCTGTGAAGAACATTTTCATATTGGTTCCTTACTAAACTTCAGGCAGTTTAATTCATTCCGCGCATTTTGGAAAGCCATCTGAGGCGCGGCATAGGAATGAATCATTGGCGGCATGCAGAATAAAAAAGGCCTGAAATTCTGGATGTTTTTCCAACCATTGGCATCCTTTTTCCGAACCCATTACACAGAGGGCAGTGGCCAGCGCATCGACTTCAGTGCCACGGGCTCCAATGACCGTCACCGAGGCGACATCCGATTCCGCAGGATTCCCAGTGTGCGGATCAATGATATGTGAAAATCGCGTACCGTTGGCGCGCCGCTGAAAATGACGGTAGTCGCCGGAGGTCGCCAGCGCTTTCCCCGAAAGTTCGACGGTACGTAGAATTTTTTCGCCGAATCCCTGATCGGGTTCCGGTGCTTCAATTCCAATCTTCCACGGATTTCCGGAGCGGTTAGATCCTTCCGCGACGATTTCTCCGCCTACATCAACAAGGAAGCTAGTACAGCCATGTTTCCGGAGGACATCGGCGCCACAGTCCGCGCCATATCCGTCAGCAACCGCCGTAAGATCGAGTTGAAGCTGCGGATGACTTTTGACCAGCGCGTCGTTTTCAATCTGCACCTTTTGCCAGCCGACGGCCTTCATAAGTTCTTCGAGTGGTTCAATATTGGCTTTCGGCCCGAAGCCCCAGTGATCCACCAAGGGTTTAACGGTTAAATCGAACGCTCCGTCGGTCTGCGCACTGAAATCCAACGCGAAACGGACGAGCCGTCCGAACTCCGCCGAAACAGGGAAGGGCGCGGTTGAGTTAAACCGGTTGAACTGTGAAATTTCGGTCGTTTCATCCCAGATTGAAACAGTCCGCTTAGCCTTTTCGAGGGTTCTATCAATTTCCGTTCGAAGGGCTTTCAACTTGGTTACATTGAACGAGCCTGAGAGAGTTATCTGGGCGGAGGAACTCATGGCAGGCTGATCCCATGACGGATTTTGAACCGTTTGGGTGTTAAACCAAATCAGTCCGCCAAGCAGCGCAATAAATAGGGTTCCGGCGAACAGTTTTTTATTCATAATCACTGATTGTTCCAATGTTTTTAAAAAACCGCAACTGTGGAAAAGGATTGCGATTGTCTTTGTTCCCGAGTCTGGCACCATTCGCCGCTTAATTCATGTCATACACACTACAAAAATCCGAAAAAAACGTCTCATTTTTAAAAATCAACGGACGACGTTTGCTGGTTCTTTTAATTATCAGCCTCATCGCCACCGGCTGCTGGATGTTCCGTAATAATACGTCAAAAATAAGCATAACGGAACCTCGCGAAGAATCTGCACCACCACCCGGACTGCTCTTTGCCTTCCCGACACCACAGACTCGTCTGGATGATACCAATAATCCGGCGGTTTTTATGCCGACGGAGTCCGGGAAGATTGTGTCAGCGTGGTACGGTTCCACCCGTACTCGGAAATTTGGAAAGCTTTTTTTGCCGGCCTTTCACGAAGGCGTGGATATTGCGCCAACGGAACGTGACTCAAAGGGTCATGCGAAAGATCCGGTTTTTGCCGTCGCCGACGGACGCGTCGGCTACATCAACCGGGTTGGAGGCAACTCTTCCTACGGAATCTATGTGGTGCTGCTCCATCAGGATCCTTTGGGCGAATACTACACGCTTTATGCGCATCTCGCTTCGGCGAATTCTGAATTGAAAGAAGGTGATCCTGTCTTACGCGGCTCGGAAATCGGTCGGCTCGGCAATACCTCTACGCTGAAAATACCGGTTGAGCGTAGCCACCTGCATTTTGAATTTGGAACCATCCTGAATGCTCGGTTCAGCGGTTGGTTTCGTAAAGAAAAGCTGAAACCATTTCATGGCAACCTGCACGGTTACAACCTGACTGGGTTGAATCCGGCTGAGCTTTTTCCGTCCATGACCAACGGACAGCACTTTGTTTTGCAGCAGTACATAACGAATAGTCCGGTCGCTTTTCGACTGATTGTTAAGCTTTCTGAAAAACCGGACTATTATCGACGTTATCCAGCGCTGTGGACTGGCGACGAGCCTTCTACCGCGATGGTTATGGATGTCTCTGAACGTGGGGTTCCCATGCAGGCCCGTGCGGCGACGAAAGAAGAGACGTCCTCGCTGTCAAAAGGTAACGCGCGCGTACTAGAAGCCTTTTCGAATGTTCTTGGTCGTAATGGCGCTCGGCTGGTACTGGAACATCATGAAAACTGGACGCTTGGCCGCAATGGTGAGCAATGGCTGGATATACTTCTTTATCGGTGACTTGTTCGCCCGAGTTGGCTTTTTGATTGAAAGCCCGAATTTTATTCGGCATACATCGTCCTGCTGGATCGTATTATGAGAAAAAAACATTCCGAACTTAAACCCCTTCAGGTTTCCAACCCGCCGATTGTCGCTCTTATTAGCCTTGGCTGTGCTAAAAATACGGTTGATTCAGAGCTCATTCTTGGACGTTTTGTTGAAAGCGGTTGGATGATTGCGGAGGAGCCTGCGGATGCAGATATTTGTTTAGTCAATACCTGCGGTTTTATTCAAGACGCACGGGAAGAAGCGGCTGGGGTGTTGCATGAATTACGCGGTCTTAAAGAAGGGGGCGGTCCGCGTGCGGTTGTTGCCGTTGGCTGTCTCGTTAAACGCGTGGCCGACAGTCCAGAGCTTGAAAATTTTCTAGTGGCTGCTGATGCGCGTGTTTCGTTTCATGACTACAGTCGTCTGCCAGAAATCTGCGCCGGACTGCTTGGTGAAAAGGTCGCGGAAGTCGAACCGGAAGGCTACAGCGATTTTCTGCTCCGTCCGCGCTTGCGGATGGGTTCTCCGCATACCGCGTATCTTAAAATTTCTGAAGGTTGTTCCAATCCTTGCACCTTTTGCTCTATTCCGAAAATTCGCGGGAAACAGAACAGCCGTCCGATGGAAGATATTATTGCTGAAGCCCGCACATTAATTGATGCGGGTGCCGTAGAACTTAATTTAATTGCTCAGGACACGACCGCCTACGGGAAGGATTGGGATGGTGAACTCCACCTTTCCATGCTGTTGCGTAAAGTGCGGGACGAAATTAAAGAGGATATTTGGTTCCGTCTGATGTACACCTGTCCGCAACATCTCACACGCGAAGTACTCGAGGTGCTGGCTTCAGACCCTCGGTTTTGCCCGTATATTGATATGCCGCTCCAACATATTTCCGACCGGATGCTGGACGTGATGGGTCGTCGACTTACAAAAATCCAAACCTTGGAAAAACTGGATATGATTCGGGATATGCTCCCAGCCTGCGCCATTCGTACGGCATTCATTACCGGACATCCCGGTGAAACAGAGGCTGACTTCAATGAATTGCTGACGTTTGTGCAACAAGGATATTTCACCCACGCGGGAGTTTTTACTTATTCCGCTGAACTGGGAACGCTATCGGCTAAAATGCTGGACAGCGTGCCGGAAGAGATCAAGCAGGAGCGGCGTGCGCTATTGATGGAGGCCCAACGCAAGGTTTCCGCTAAATGCTGCGCAGAACGGGTCGGTAAAACAATTGAAGTAATGATCGATGGCTATGGTGAAGAAGGCCTACTTGGACGCACCCAACATGAAGCACCGGAAGTGGACGGCGTTGTTTTTATGCCAGAGTATGATTTTATTCCCGGCGACCGAGTTGACCTTCAGATTACTGGTGCCCTCGATTACGACCTGATCGTGGCATGATCCTTAATTCAGAATTGGCGGGTTTTCTTCAAAATTTTCACCGCTATGGGTTACTACTCGCGTTCCCGTTTCGTAAAAATTTAAATCAAACATCCAACTGTTATTCAATAATTGTTTTGGCAATTTCTGCGAGAGAAAGATCAGGATAATTTTTTACATAACTTATCATAATATTTTATGTTGATTTTTTGATAAGTTGGCATAGTTTAAGAGCTGACGAGGAGGTCTACCATGAACGAACTGTCTGTCAATTTAATGAGACTACGCAAACTCAACGGCCTGACGCAACACGCCGTCGCTGAAGCCGCTGGCATCAGCCGTGTAGCCTACCGTAATCTGGAAAAAGGCGTGGCCGAGCCCCGCGACGGAACGCTTCAGGCGTTGGCCAAAGCGCTAGACACGTCCGCGCTCGACCTCTTGGCCCCCGTCCCGCAACTGAAATCACTGCGCTATCGGGCGAACCGGAATATGAGCATACAGGAACAGGCGGAGGGCGAGCAGCTCGTCGTTCGCTCCGCCAACTGGCTACACGACTTCAACGAGTTGGAAGACCTGCTGAATAAAAAACGGATCAGCCTATTGAAACCCGTCCGCAAAGGAACTACTCCGGAAATGGCGGCCGCTCAGGTTCGACGACAGATGCGGGGAGATAATACCCGATGCGATTGCATGCCTGATTTCTGCGAACTGCTCGAGAACTCCGGCATCAAACTGTTCCTGTGCGACTTTAAACTCTCCAGCCTCTTCGGCATTTCCATCGGCGACGCCGACGGTGGACCCGCCATCGCGATCAACATCGGGAAAAATATCTCTGTTGAATGGCAAATCTTTTCTTTGGCCCACGAGCTCGGGCACCTCGTACTGCATAAGGAAACGTATTGCGAACGGAACGACTCAATTGAAATAGACGACGAAACGCAGGAGCGCGACGCCGACCGTTTTGCCGCCGCCTTTCTGATGCCGCGCGGCCCGTTCACCGCCGAATGGAACGAAAACCGCGGCCTGCATTGGGTCGATGCCGTGCTAAAAACCAAGCGTCATTTTAAAGTCAGTTATCAGGCCGTACTGCGCCAGCTCATTGAAATGGGGCGCGCTGAGTCTCCGGCCGTTTACAAACAGTTCCGTGCAGACTACTCCAAATTGTACGGCAAAGAACTGCACTGGAAAGAAGAACCGCCCAGCCTGATAAAAGAAGAACCACGCAAGCTCGACCCGCTGGATCTGATGGACGACCGGTTGAGCTCGCTGGTGCGCGACGCGCTCGACAAAGAACTCATCACCGTCAGCCGCGCCGCCGAGATACTCGACACCGGAATCGAGGAAATGCGCGAGCGAATGAAATCGTGGGAGGTTGTATCGTGGGAGAGTTAATTTGCGAATGAAATAAGGAACGAAGTGGATGGTTCAAAAACAACACAAGGAGATTAGGCAGAATGATTACGGGCAGAATGATGAATAGAACAGTAACAGGCACGCCACCCTCGGCACCAATCATTCTGCCGAAAACTGATTTTGCCGAAAACTCTTCCTAAAAGATCGACCGAATGAACAATCGCCCCTCAGCCGTAATCAGCGATGCCAATGTTCTGATCGACTACATCAAAGTTGAACGGACAAAGGTTCTACGGCTCGTGTCGGAACATCTATTTCAAATCAAACTCCCTCGCTCCATTCTCGCGGAAGTCAGCCAGCTGACTCAGGATCAGGCGGAAGCGCTCGGCATGGAAATCGTCGAAGAATCCATAGATCAACTGAAGGAAGCATCCGTGCGCGGCGGAGCCCTTTCGCAAGTGGACAAACTCTGTTTCGCCATTGCCCGTGATAATGGATGGGCCGTCTGGACCAGCGACAAGCCTCTTCATACCAAATGCAAAACCGAAGGCGTTCCCGTCTATTGGGGACTTCAACTCATGCTCGACCTCTGTAAAGCTGGAAAACTGAAGGCCTCGTACGCGCTGGAAACCGTAGAGAAAATCAGCGAAGTGAACGAGCGAATTACGAAAGAAGTCTCCACCCTCTTTCTACAGGAGTTAAGGGGTATCCACCGTGAGATTTAAAAAACAAAGCCCGGTCAAAAAAACAACTCTCGTCCTCCCCTGGGAGCAATGCTTTGCTAAATCGACGGAA
>JBBQSL010000052.1:0-19442 GCA_038213895.1 Kiritimatiellales bacterium
TGCCCTTACCGTGCCCGCGAATTCGGACGTGCTGGTCTCTGTGCCGTTCAACCAGAATGCAGCAGGCTCGTTTACGGTTAGTTCCGTAACAGCTAGCGGTGTGACGGTGACGAACGTGCTCGCAGCCAACGCGTACACGAATGGTTATTATATACGGTTCACCAGCGGAAATGGTGCCGGGCTCTGGAGCACGATCAGTGCAAACGGAACCGGTGGATTTACGCTGGCCGATACCAATGCGCTGACGGGTGTGGCGGCGGGGAATGCCTTTAAGGTATATCCTCACCAGACACTGGCAGGCGTGTTCCCAGATGGCATGGAAAGTGTCTCGTTTAAGAAATCGGCCAGCATAGGGGTACATTCCACTGAGATTCTTTTCCCGAACACCAGTTCGGTAGGAGTTAATAAACCAGCGGCGTCCACCTATTATTATTATAATAGTGTCTGGCGTAAAGTGGGATCATCGGCATCGCTCAGTTTTGACAATACAGTGGTTTCTCCGCAGGAGTATTTTGTACTCCGCAACCTTAGCACCAACGTGCTGACTTATGTGGCCTCTGGTAAGGTAGAAGCGCAGGTAATCGGCCGTTATGTTCCGACGGGTGCAGCGCAAAACGATGTCGCGGCGGTTTCTGGCCGTCCGGTTGCGATGACGCTGGCAGGACTTGGACTTGGTGGAACTTCAGCGTTTGCAACGTCCACTAGTCTGGCCGTTCACAAGGACGAACTACTGGTGTTCAACAACAGCACGATAGGGCTGAACAAACCGGCTGCCGCAACGTATTTTTACTATAATGGCGCATGGCGTAAAGTCGGTGCTAGCGCAGCAACCAGCTTTAATAACGAACCGGTAGCTCCAGGTGCGGCGATGATTATCCGCAAGGTATCAGGAACCGCTGGAACAGCTCAGTGGAATCAGACTTCGCCTTTCTAATTGAAAGTGCTTAATAAAAGGAAAATAGGAAAATGAAGAAAATAGTATTACTAACAACGGTTGTTGCATTGGGTGCAACGCTTGCTCAGGCGGGAATAGCTCTGAATATATATCAAGGCTATTTATATAAAAACGATGGCAGCACCCCGCTGTCTGAAAACAGCACGATGATGTTGCTGTGCGATGCGAACAACAACGGATCTTTTGGCGATCTGACTCAGGTGCCCAGTGCCTGGACAGCGGATGCCGGAGATGTGGTTGTGGACCGGTGGGCCTTTAATTACAATGCCGATATAGGCTTTGGTGATAAAGTAGTGACGTTCAACCTCACGGGAGGAATTGATGCGAATAAAAAGCTGATGTTGGTCTGGTACGACAAAGAGTACAATCCCGGTGATGCTGGTCCGGGGCAAGGTGTGCACTTTGGTACCTTTCGTACGGACGACATACAAACTGGATCCATGACCAGCTGGATTATACCGGCTGATGGTGCAACCGTTAACCTTAGCTTTTTGACGGCTAATGCCGGCGGCGATAACGCTGAAGCTCTGGGCGTGGCTCAGCATCAGGTTGTTCCTGAACCAGCGACTGCCTTGTTGGTAGCGGTTGGTGGCGTAGCGGCTTATTTCCTGCGTCGTAAATCGAACATGTTTGCTTAATCTAAAAACTTAAAAAAGGAGTTATTATAATGAATAAGAAATTAGTACTCGCCCTGATGGGCATGACAGCTGCGGCGGGCATCGCCAGTGCAGCGAATATCGATGTCTCCAGTGACATTACTACGTCCGTAACGTGGTCTTCGAACAATGTGTACAACCTAACCAAGCAGCTTTATGTGCGCTCCGGCGCAACGCTGACGATTCCGGCGGGCACGCTCATTAAGAGCACCACGGGAGTCGGGGGCAGTCTGGCGGTTTCCCGTGGCGGCAAGATCTATGTGAACGGAACCGCATCCGCTCCGGTGATCATGACCTCCACGAGCGACAACATGACCTCGTGGCACGTTGGCGCTAACGAGTGGGGCAACTTGACCATCATGGGCAAGGGGCTGATCTCTGCGTCGCTTGCAGCTGGCAACACGGCCACACCGACCGGTCTAAACGTAAAGCAAATGGAAGGCTTGACGGCTGACGGCATCAATGATGTTGTTTATGGCGGTAACAACGATAACGACGATAGCGGTTCGATCCACTATCTGTCGCTGCGTTACGGCGGTAAAGTAATCGGTCTGGCGAATGAGCTGAACGGTTTGTCGCTTGGCGGTATCGGTCGCGCAACAGATATCGATCACGTCGAAATCATGAACAACGTGGACGACGGTATTGAAATCTGGGGCGGTACGGTCAACCTGAAATATGTCAACATCTGGAACATCGGTGATGACAGCATGGACATTGACCAGGGCTGGCGCGGCAAAGCCCAGTTCGGTTTGATCGTTCAGGGCTACAGCGTGGACGCAGCTCAAGGCTCCGGCTGGGGCGACAACTGCTTCGAAATGGATGGCGCTGAAGATTCCGATGCGCAGCCGGTCACCACGGCGGCCATTTACAACTTCACCACCATCGGACAGCCTCTTCAGGGTGACCAGGGTACGGCTTGGCGTGACGGTGCTCGCGTTCAGTTCGGCAACTGCATCTGGATGGATCTGGGTGAAGCCCTCGTGAAAAACGACAACGCAGACGGTGACGGCTCTCATGGCTACGGCTACAACGGCACGCTCTCGTGGATAAATACATGGACTACGCCTTACACCAGCTACTCGCCGGTTAACGCTGGCACCTTTACCCCTGGTGCTTTTAACGATCCTGCCGTTATGTACACCGCGCAGAGCGCTGGTAATCTGGTGCAGATCAAAGACAGCGTGTTCTTCCAGAACGCGTTTGCCTCTGCTTATACAGAAGCCGACGCTCGCGGCGTACGTGGTGCGGCCAATAATAACGTAACGGTCTCTGTGCTTCCGATCCAGCTTCTGCAGCGAGCCCCGTCGATTAATATTCAGAGCAGCAAAGCTATGCTCATGGTCACGAATATCAATCCGTGTGCGGCTAACGATGCGGTGACCAGTGTTGCGACTGCTCCGAACGACGGGTTCTTTACCCCGGCTCAGTTCCGCGGCGGTTTTAGTGCCGATAACAACTGGCTTAAAGGTTGGACGGCTATTGATGCGTACGGCATGACCTCGGGTTCGGCTACTGTTGATCCGTCCACCACGATCCAGATGACCGCTTCGACCTTCTTCCAGACTATTGCTGGCAAGGTCTATACGGTTGAGCAGTCGAGCGACATGCAGAACTGGAGCCCGGTTGCGATGGTTACCGGCGATGGTTCCATCAAGTCGGCGACCGACCTGGCCGCGTTTGATTCCGCGAAGTTCTATCGCGCGATCATCCAGTAATTCATCTAGTTGAATGAACGATCTGATGGCAGCGGCCACAAGCCCTGCCATCAGATTTTTGATAGCTAAAACTGTGAGCAACCTATGAGAAAAGCATTAAGACCTTCGAGAATGTGGCAAGTGGCAGGTGGCGGGAGTCAGAAGTCAGAAGTCAGGTGGCAGGAGTCAGGAGTCAGGGGTCAGGAGTCAGGCATCAGGGGTCAGGAGTCAGGTGGCAAGTGGCAGGTGGCGAGTGCCTATCTTTCCTTCTTCGCCAAGGCTCCTGCGGACAAGCCGTTCTCCGTCCTCCGTCCTCTGACCTCTGTCCTCTGTCCTCTGTCATCCGTCCTCCGTTCTCTGACCGCTGTCCTCTGTCTTCTGACCTCTGGTCTCACCGGTTGTGCTCCGCAACAACAAAAAATCACAGCCCCGCAGGATAAGCCGTTGGCGGCCTTTCAAACCAATTTACTCCAAACCGCTTTTGATGTAGCGACCGCTATACCGATTGTTCCGCACATTAAGGATCGCTCCAAGACCCAGGCATCCGTGGTTACAGGTTGTTTTCAACTTGATCAGCCGCAACGGGCGCTCGGATACATTGAAAAAATCGGCGACTGGCACCGCGGTGCAGGCTATGCCGACTATGCTTTTTACTGTGCGCGGCAGGGTTTAACCAATGATGTGCAGCATTACTTAACATTGGCGGAAGAGATTTCCGCATTTGCCGATCAGGACTGGCGGCGCGACCGCATCAAGGTGCGAATTGCACAAACCCATTTACTGCTTGGCCAAACAGAACGTTCTGAAAAGCTTTCATCCAATCTGGAGAAAAGCGAATCCGGGAAAGTCGAGCAGGTCGGGGCAACGCTTTGCGCCGACGATAATTTCGACGCGCAAGCTGCGACGCTGGATACATTGATGGCAACCGGTAATTTTGACCTGACAAAAAATGCACTGGATGCGTATGCGCAACTTTATAACCGGTTTTATGATGATGTTGCGCGGCGGGCGACCGCAGAAGAGCGAATCAAGGCTTCCTGGATTAAAATTCCTTATAACATACGAATCGAACTGCTTTCTGCGTTGGCCGGATTTTCACTGGATCATCAAGCGATAACGAACGCGCTCCAACTGGTAAACGAAGCCAAGGCGCTGATGGACAGTGTGACCTGGCCCGTTGAATACCACATTCCGATCATAGCCCGTCTGGCCGAACTCCGCTTTCGTTGCGGAGAAACAGATGCCGCCCGTGGAGAATTGCAGACCGCACGGGGTCTGTTCACAGAGAAACAGTCTGATATTAGTAATATCGATAAAACCGAAACACTTTTGCCGATCGCTGAAGCCCTTCAGTCCCTGACTGATTCTTCCGCTGCGCTGGATGTCTATAAGCAGGCGGTTGAGGCGGCGGTTGAGAATCCGAATTCCCGTCCGCGCGCTGAAGATATTTCCGCGATCTGTCTTTCCATGGCGAAATATTCGGCAGAACCGGATGCCGCACTTGGGTCCCGGATTCGTGAAATCAAAGGGGCGTTGGGAGAACCCTGGTAGCAGGGCAAAGGCTTTAGACCTTTGACTTTAGACGGTGAGTTTGAGTTAACCGCAAAAAAACGCAGAGAACCTAGCGCGGCAAAGCCGCAACCAAAGAGAGAATAGGATCAAAATTATTAAGGACAAAATAATTTCTATTCGTGAACCAGACTTTCCCTCCCATTATTTTGACCCAAATTATGTTGTGTAGGAAAACGTGCATAAAAACAAGAAGTTTACGGATAGTAGTAAAAAATCTAGACGGGATAACAGGATGAATAGGATGGAGAAAGTAAATTATTTTTTGCGATCTATGCGCTCTTTTGTGGCTAAAAAAAGATTCGCGTTCATTCGCGTTCATTCGCGGTTCCAATTCATTTTTTTGTGCCTTTTTGTGGCGATGATCTCTTTCTGCATGCAGGGGTTCGCACAGCAGGCGGGCGGGATTCGCGGGATGGTATCTGACAAGGAGTTTGATGCTCCGCTGGCCGGCGCTCAGGTGTCGATTGCCGAGACCGGCGAAAAAGTTGTCGCAACGGATGAGGGGAATTATATTTTCAACGGGGTGAATCCCGGTACCTACACCTTGGTTTTTTCCAAAGAGGGATACAGTCGGCAGGTCGCCCCGAATGTAGTGGTTCCTGCGGGACAGATGACCGATGCGAATGCTTCTTTGAGCGGCGAATTCACCGAGATGGAGGAGTTTGTCGTTCAGGATATGCAGATGGGCGGTAATTCCGAGGCTGGTCTGCTGAATCTGCGCATGGAAAGTCCGTCGATGATGGATTCGATCAGTTCAGATCTGATGAGCCGGGCCGGTGCCAGTGATGCTGCCGGAGCCTTGCGGATGGTGGCTGGTGCCACCGTGCAGGACGGGAAATACGCCGTCGTGCGTGGCCTGCCGGACCGCTATGTCAGCTCGCAGATGAACGGCGTCCGACTTCCTTCGGCTGATCCGGATAAGCGTGCGGTTCAACTGGATCAATTTCCTTCTGAGTTAATCGAAAGTATTCAGGTGTCCAAAACGTTTATGCCCGACCAGCAGGGGGATGCCTCCGGCGGCGCGGTGAACGTGGTGCTGAAAGGGATTCCGGACGGAACGGTTTTAAAATTCAGTGCCGGAAGCGAGTACAACACACAGACAACCGGCAGAGATGATTTCCTGAGCTATAAAGGCGGCGGTGTTAATGTTTTGGGGCTTGATGACGGCAGAAGGGATCAACAGATACCTGGAACCAACTGGACCGGTGCGGTCGGTGTCACGCGTAAAGAAGCACCGATGCCGTACAACTGGTCGGTGGCCAGCGGTGGTAAGCGTGAAGTGTTGGACGGCCTGAAGGTCGGCGGATTGGGTAACTTTTTTTATAAGCATAAGAGTTCCTATTATGACGGCGCGGTGGACGATGCTTATGCCGTCGAAACCCCCGGTGCGCCGATGACGCCTCAGTACCGTCAGGGCGGGCCGTCACAGGGAACTTTCAAGACGTCCCTGTATGACGTGTCGCGGGGCAGTGAGGAAGTGCAATGGGGCGGACTGGGTGCGGTGGGCCTTGAGTCGGAAGATCACAAGCTGACGCTGCTCTACATGCGTACACAGTCAACGAAAGACACGGCTACTCTGGCCGAGGACACCCGCGGCAAAGCGTATTATTTCCCCGGTTATGATCCGGCCGATCCGAATAGCCCAGGGAATGGCCCTGACTATGAGTCAGCAGCCCCGTATCTCCGGAATGAAACGTTGGAATATGTGGAGCGCAAAACCGAAACGCTTCAATTGCGGGGCGAGCATACCCTGCCGTTTCCTGAGGTTGGTATTCCCGGTTATTTTGTGCTGCTGCCTCCCGAAGTGGACTGGATGGTCGCGGGCAGTTCGTCCGGACTCAACAGCCCGGATAAGCGGATGTTCGGCGCAAGCTGGGTTCCCGAAATGATCGTTCCCGGACATCCGGTGTACGGCGGCGGAGCGACAAATCCTGCAATCTGGTCGCCTGCTAAGCCGAGCGCCAACTTCACCATGGGGAATGTGCAGAGAATATGGAAAGACATTACCGAAGAGAGTAGCCAGTATTTCGTAAACGGCAAACTGCCGTTTGAGCAGTGGAGCGGTGAAAAAGGGTATTTAAAAACCGGAATATTCAACGATCAGGTTAAACGAAAGTATAATCAGGACTCGTTCAGCAATCTTACTACTCCGGAATATAATCCCGGTCTTTATGAGGGTGGATGGGAAAATTTCTGGAGCGATGCATTTCCTTCTCAAAACCACCTGATGTCGGCAGCTGATATCGATGTGGATTATACCGGCGAGCAGAATTTGAATGCGGTTTATTACATGCTGGATGTCCCTGTGAGTTCGTTTTTCAAGGTGATTGGCGGAATGCGCTACGAAAGCACTGAACTCGGCATCAAGCTGGATCCGGAGCCGGGCGCGAAATGGATACCGCCGGGCTCCGACCTTGAGTCCGATCTGAAACCGGGGGATGCGGATGTCTCTTTTCGGCAGAACGATGTACTTCCGGCGCTTGGGTTTGAGTTGAAACCGGTGGAGCAGGTCACCTTGCGGGCCTCTTACAGTGAAACCGTTGCCCGGCAGACCTTCAAAGAGCTGACCCCAATTCAGCAGATGGAATATCTGGGCGGCGATGTATTTGTCGGGAATCCGGAACTGTCGATGGGTGCCTTGAAAAATTATGACCTTCGGGCGGATTACACACCGGCTGAAGGCAGTCTGCTTTCCGTTTCGTGGTTCAAAAAAGAGATCACCAACCCGATTGAATACGTACAACGAGTATCAACCTTTCTTTATACTACCGCGATCAACTATCCTGAAGGTGAGCTGACCGGATATGAATTCGAGGCCCGCCAGCAACTGGGACGTTTCTGGGATCCTCTGGAAGGATTGGCGGTCGGTGCCAATGCGACCTTCATCCAATCCCAGGTGACGCTGAGTACCAACGAGGCGGCTGAATTCGAAAGTCCTTCAATTATGGCACCGATGCGAACCCGTGACATGGTGAATACGCCGGAATACCTCTATAACCTCAATCTGACCTACGACATTAAAAAGACCGGAACCCAGATGGGTCTCTTTTACACGGTGCAGGGCGATGCGTTGACCGCGGGTGCAGGGGTGTCGAAGACCGGGGGCTTTGTGCCGAATGTTTATGACAAAGAGTACGGCACACTGAATTTCAGCCTTTCGCAGAAAGTTGGTGAGCACTGGAAAGTCAGCTTTAAAGCCAAGAACCTGCTGAATCCTGAAATTCAAAAGGTCTATCGCTCTGATTACATCGACGGCGACACGGTCAAAACCGCCTATAAAAAGGGGATCGAATATTCAATCAGTGCAGGTTACGAATTTTAACAAACGGCTCATAGAGAGCTAACAGTTTTAAGTTATTAGTTAACCGTTATAAGTTTTAGGAGAGGATTATGAGAAGAACAAACGACAAGTGGCAGGATCTAGGAATTAGACGGCAGAGAGCAGACATCAGAAATCAGAGGGAAGAAACCGGATATCCCGCCCAGAAAAGAACAGCAGACCTCCGTTCTCAGACCTCTGTTCTCTATCTTCTGACATCTGTCCTCTGTCTTCTGACCTCTGGAGCCTTCGCGACGGAGTCGCAAGGCGTCGATGGGGTGCGCGCCGCGCTCGGGAAATGGGTTGAAACCCGTAAGGTGATTTCGCTGGAACAGCGCGACTGGACTCTCGGCAAAGAGATGCTCAATGAGCGGATTGGTCTGGTGCAACGCGAAATCGATTCGTTGCGTACAAAAATATCCGAAGCGCAGCAAAGTATCAGCGACGCAGATAAAAAGCGGGTGGATCTGGTTGTCGAAAACGATAAATTGAAAGAAGCTGCCGACGGCCTGTCCGGATCTCTAGTGGCGCTTGAAATCCGAACCCGCGCATTGCTTAAGAAGCTGCCTGATCCGATCCGCGAGCGCGTCAAGCCGCTCAGTCAGCGTCTGCCCGAAAATACGGGCGATACAAAACTTTCATTCTCTGAGCGCTTTCAGAACGTTGTGGGTATTCTGAATGAGGTCAATAAATTCAATCGTGAAATTACCATGACCAGCGAAGTGCGCGCTCTGTCGGACGGCGCATCCGCTGAAGTGACCGCAGTCTATATCGGAATTGGACAGGGATACTATGCCAGCGCCGATGGCAAGAACGCCGGGGTCGGTTCAGCTGGTGCGGACGGCTGGGCTTGGACTCCCGCGAATGACATCGCGCCTGAAGTTTCCAGCGTGATTGCCATTCTGAAAAATGAGCAGGTGGCGACGTTTGTAAATCTGCCTGTGGAGATCCAGTGAGTTGTGGAATGTTGGAAGTAGAATGTGAAAATTTTATCAGGAAAAAAGGTAATGTTATGAGTTTAAAAATTGAGTTGAATCGTTTTGGATGGGGGTTGAAAACATGTCGTTCTACTTTCTACTTTTTACTTTTCACAATGTTTCTGATTTCCGTCCTCTGTCCGTTGATGCCGGTCAATGCGCAGGAGCCATCCGCCGCCGCGCCGGTTCAGCCGCCAGCAGGCTCTTTTGCACAGGCCGGAACGACCGTTCAGCAGCAACTTGAGTCTAGTCTGGCCGCGCTGACGACAGTGCGGGAGCAGATCGTAGGTGAAAAAATTCCGCTCAGCCGCAAGCTCACCAGCCTCGAGGATGAACTGAGCAGTGTCCGGCGGGAATATCAGCAAACATCCCGTCTATTCGACAGCCGTACGCTTGATTTGAGCAATCTGAACGCAGAGATCAAGTTGCGTCAGGGAGAAAAAACCTATCTCTCGAATCTGCTGGGGGAGTACACCCGCAATTTCGAGTCGCACCTGCACATCATTGAACTCCAGCGATATAAAGCGGCTCTTGCCGCCGCAAAACTGGCTCCTGAAAACAGCAATCTCTCTGATTTGGAAGTTTATTATGCTCAGTCGGCGCTGGTTGCCGCATCGCTCGAACGATTGCACGATGCGCTCGGCGGAACCCGGTTTGAGGGCACCGCAGTTGATACCAGCGGGCTGGTCAAACACGGAACCTTTGTACTGGTCGGTCCGGCGGCACTGTTCCGCTCGGATGACGGCAAAGCCGTCGGGACTGCTGAACAGCGGCTAGGTTCTTTGGAGCCAGCGGCAATTCCGTTTGACAGCGATAGTGCCGTTAAAGCCGTCGCCGCAACCGTAGTTAACTCAAAAGGGCTGTTCCCGTTGGATCCGACACTGGGCGATGCGCATAAGATTGAAGACACCAAAGAAACTCTGGTGGAGCATTTCCTCGCGGGTGGAGCGGTGATGTGGCCGATTCTTCTGCTGGCCGTTGCTGCATTACTGGTCGCACTCTGGAAATGGTATGAACTGTCCCGCGTCCGAACCTATTCCGATGACAGCATTAAAACACTGCTGGGCGCTGTTTCTCAACATGATCGACAGGCTGCATCCGAAGCCGCGGTCGTGATCGGCGGCCCGGCTGGTGAAATGCTGTCGGCTGGCATAGACCACATCAAAGAACCGCGAGAGCTGGTCGAGGAAGTAATGTACGAAAAAATTCTGGCCGTTCGCCTCCGGCTGAACAGGTTCATTCCGTTTATTGCCATCAGCGCCTCTTCCGCGCCGCTGCTAGGTCTGCTGGGCACTGTGACGGGGATTATGACCACGTTCAAACTGATCACTGTGTTTGGCTCCGGCGATGTAAAAATGCTCTCCAGCGGGATTTCCGAGGCGTTGATCACCACCGAGTACGGACTGATGGTCGCTATTCCTTCGCTACTGCTGCACGCCTTTCTTTCGCGCAAATCCCGCAGCATTTTGGATCAGATGGAGAAGGCGGCCATCGCCTTCCTGAATCAGCTCAGCAAAACTCCTTACAAACACACCACCAGCGACGTGGCTTAATATGACGAATGTCTGGCAGCAATTTATCGGTTCGGCCGCCGCCCTTTGGCAGCAGGCGGTCTCCATCTGGGTTTCCGGCGGCTCGAGCATGATCGCGCTGGCCATTGACGGTCTGTTTATGTTTGCGCTCGGAATTCACATTTATCTGAAGCTCAAAGAAAAAGGCTACCAGTCTGTGCCTGAAAAAGTCTGGCGGCACTGGGTGAACCATCCGGATGAGCGGCGCGGCACGATCGGCGGTTTGCTGGATCAGGTCGATGGCGCACACGATCTCGAACAGATGGCGGCATTTTTTCAGGAGTTGCAGGTGGTTGAGATCAGCCCTTTTGAGCGCGACCTCAAGGTAATGAAAGTCTGCGTGGCGGCTGCGCCGCTGCTGGGGCTGTTCGGGACGGTCACCGGCATGTTAGCGACCTTCGGTGCGTTGGCGACCGGTTCCGGCGGCGAAAAAACTATGGCGATGATCGCGAGCGGAATTTTTGAGGCGCTCATCACTACAGAGACCGGACTGGTACTTGCACTGCCGGGCATATTTTTTCAGTATCAGCTTTCTCGTGAGAATGAACGCTATAAAGCCTTTCTGGCGCATCTCGAGACAGTCTGCACCCAGAAGCTCTACCGTCATCTTTGCAAAGAAAAGGGGGCGGCATGAAAACGACTTTGATTCTACTGCTTTTAAAAGCCACCGAAAAAATCAGGATTGCGGTGCAAACCCCTGTGCAGGCGAACTATGCTGGGCAGAGCGTTCTGCCGCGATATAAACCGTTTATTAAGAACTGAACCTTGAGGCACCTATGGGACGTTTTCGTAATTTAGCGACAGAGGAAACCGATGCTGGGATTGATATGTCCCCGCTGATCGACTGCGTGTTTATTCTACTGATCTTCTTTATTGTAACCACCACGTTTGTCGAAGAAACCGGAGTTGAGGTGGATAAACCGCAGGCGGCCTCATCCGTCCGTTTGGAGAAAAGTAGTATTCTGCTCGCTCTGACTGAAAAAGGCGAAGTCGTCTACGGCGGGCGGGAAATCGGTATCAGCGGTGTACAGCCGCTGGTTAAACGCCTGCTCCAGAAAGAGAATATCCCCGTGATTATTCAGGCGGATTCTGCAGCGGCTTCCGGCCTGCTGGTTCGTGTCATTGATGAAGCCAAACTGGCTGGCGCCGCGAAAGTGAGCCTCGCCGCCGGTAAACCAAAAAGTTGAATTCATCAGCCGTGAGAACCTGTAAATCCAGTTTATCAACCATCCGGTTTCGCCATCGCCTGTGGGTTATTCTCGGGGCCGCAGCGTTAACGGGACTTTTTTTCATCATCCTACCGCTGATGCAGACCATCGGCAATTCGCCGGTGGACGATATGATGTTGCAGGCGATTGATACCGCCAACATTCCACCGCCGCCTCCGCCCCCGGAGCCGGAACAGGAGAAAGCACCCGAAAAAGAACCGCCTCCGCCCGAGCTGGCCGAGATCTCACAGCCGTTGGAGCTTTCCCAGCTGGAACTTGCTCTAAACCCTGGCCTCGGCGACGGCGGGATGGGCGGTGACTTCGCCGTGAAACTCAACACCGTCGTTTCTCAGGGTGACCAGCTTGATGCGGTGTTCTCGATGGCCGACCTCGATCAGAAACCGCGTATCATCTACCAACCCGGTCCGACGCTCGACCCTGCCGCTCGCCGTAAAACGCCGGGAACCGTCTATATCCTTTTTCTCGTTGACCAACGCGGACGGGTCGAGAATCCCGTCGTTCAGCAGACCACCGATCCTATCTTTGAAAAAGCGGCAATGGCCGCTGTTAAACAATGGAAATTTGAACCCGGCAAACGGAACGGACAAGCCGTCCGGTTCCGTATGCGTGTCCCGATTACTTTCCCGAAAGGATAATGAGATGAAACTTGAAATTGGAAATTTGTCATGCCTCCGGCAGATCCGCTGCGGTGGAAAACTCGGAACTCAGAACTCGAAACTCGAAACTTTTCTGCTGACCTCTGTCCTCTGTCTTCTGACCGCTGGACTTACGGGTTGCACTTCGACAAAACCGCTCGATGTGATGCCTTCGGCCGGTTCGCCGCTGACGGTGTCCGAGTTAAAAATCTGGAATGATCCGGCGTTTAAAAAACAGTTCACGCAAAGCTACCTCGCGGAAACCGAGATCGAGCCGCGCGTCACGGTAGTCGAGCGCGATGAAATGGAGAAAATTCTTAGTCTGATTTCTTCCGACAAAATGGATGACGCCGCTCGCCAGCTCGAAAGCAAGCGCGGCAAGGCATCCAGCGCAGTTTACGATTTCACTTTAGCCAACATCTACTTTCAGCAGGAAAAACTTCCGGAGGCTGCTGCGGCCTATGAAGCCGCCGTTGGAAAATATCCGAAATTCCGCCGCGCTCACCGTAACCTCGGGCTCATTTATGTTCGGCAGGGCGAGTTCAGCAAAGCCGCGCCAGCGCTTACCCAGGTTCTTGAACTTGGCGGCGGCGACGCGCTCACCTACGGACTGCTCGGTTTCGCCTATTCCTCTATGGACAACAACCTCGCCGCCGAGTCAGCTTATCGCCAAGCGGTTCTGCTTGATCCGGCCACCATGGACTGGAGCATGGGGCTGGCCCGTTCGCTTTTTAAACAGGAGCGTTTTGCCGAAGCCGTCGCCCTTTGTGGCAGCATGATCGAAGCGCATCCGGAACGCGCCGACCTCTGGCTTCTGCAGGCCAACGCCTACGTCGGCCAGAACCAGCCGCTTAAAGCCGCCGAAAACTATGAGATGGTTGACCGTCTCGGAGCCTCGACTGTGGAAAGCCTCAACATGCTCGGTGATATTTATGTCAACGACGGACTCTTCGAAATGGCCGTTAACTCCTACATCCGTTCTATGGAGAAAAATACCGATCACAACGCCGCGCGTGCCATTCGTGCGGCTAAAGTCCTCGTCACCCGCAGCGCACTCGCAGAAACCAAAGTGCTCATCGCCCGCATAGAACAAATACACGGCGAACAGCTCAGTGTCGCTGACCGCAAAGACCTGCTGAAACTTCGCGCCCGTATCGCCGTCGCCGAAGGCGCTGGTGCCGAAGAAATAAAGGTACTCGAAGGAATCGTCTCGCTCGACCCGCTCGACGGCGAGGCGCTCATTTTACTCGGACAGCACGCTGCTCGCGCCAACGATCCTGAAAAAGCGCTCTTCTACTATGAGCGCGCTGAAAGCCTCGAAAAATTTGAGGCTGCCGCCAAAATCCGTCATGCGCAAGTTCTGGTTGGTATGGGTCGTTATGCGGAAGCCCTTCCGCTACTGCGTCGCGCGCAGGAAGTTAAACCGAGCAACGAAGTGGATGCTTACCTCAACCAGGTTGAGCGTATTTCCAAAACCAAATAGGCCGCTTTAACCGGAAATCCATGAAACGACTTTTGTTTATAATTCTCCTGTCAGGCGCATCCGTTTTTGCCGGATACGACTGGAGCCGTTATGCAGGTATTGCAGAACGCGCTCCGTTCGGCAAAGAGCCGCTGGCGGCAGAAACAGCGGAACCCGCACGGCCTTCGGGGGAATTTGCCAAGCAGTACCGGCTTTGCATGCTCTATAAAAACGCCGAGGGGCAACTCAAAGCTGGCATTGTCAGCAAAGTGAACAATAAAAGTGTGCTCCTGCAGGTTGGTGAAAGTGAAAAGGGGTTAAGTCTGACGGAAGTTCGTCTTGAAGAGGGGATTGCGATTCTTCAAATGGGCGGGGAGACCGCACAGTTGTTATTGGAAGGAATCGGTAGTCCGTCCAGTCCTCTGCCACAAAATGGAAGCGCGGCAACGGCGTTGGCATCGGTGTCGGTATCGCAACAGATACAGCAATTTCGCAGCACAGGAGCAAGGAATGCCCCAGAGCATATTTTAGCAGGACTCGCCGATTCCAGTGCTAAACAGGCGCAGATTACTGTTCGTGACACAGTGTCAAGACCGTCCGAAGATTCTGCGAATATTGATAATCTTCGTCAGGCCTCTTCGTCCGTCGCAGGAAGCATCGTGGTGGCGCAGGCTCCTGCTCCGGCGAACTATTTGGTGCAGAGTGTGCCACAGCGGTACAGTCCGTTTAATAACTGAAAACAGTTTGGCCTGTTTGTCCAGAGGTTGGAGCCCGGAGCTATTTGAAGACGGTATTGATGCCCATGGCCTGCTCCTGTGCGAAGCCCGGGAAGATGCGGCGGTTGACCCGCTGGATGAGAGGCTGGAGCGCGGTGTATAATGTGACCGCGAGGATTCGGTCGATTCTGCGGTAGCCGCTGTGCCTGCGCAGCAGCAGCCGGAGGATCTGGTGCAGATGCGCCCGCCGGAGCGGAAAGGGTCGCGTGTCGATGTGCGCGGCATAGCGCGGTTCCGGCCATTTGGCCTCGTAGCGCTTTTTCATTTTGTGCAGCAGCAACAACGTACGCTCGGGATGGTCCAGAAAATAATAGGCGCGGGCAACAGCGATAATCCGAAATGTGTCGTACTGAAAGTCGAAGTCTTCTGCGGGCAGACCGAGTTCTTCGGCGAGCTGTTTCATGCAGCGGATGTCGCGCAGCGCATGATAACCCGTTCGGACGAGATTGCGTCCGCCGGACGCGGAGACGTAACAGCGCATAAATTTGCGCATCAGGTGGCTGATTAAAATGTGGTTCCAGTACACCGCGATCAGCGGCGGCAGGCGCAGTCGGCGGAAAAAGATGCGGCGGGTGGCGAAGTCGTCGATATAGAGCAGGTTTTTGATGACTTGATCGGAGAGATCAAGCAGTTCACGCAGAGTCGGCCAGTGCGCCGTCCCGAGGCGGCTTTTGCAAAAATCGCTGATGGCCTGATCGGTTTTTAAATGATCACGGAAAATGCGGAGCGTGACGTAGGTGTTGATTTCGTTCCAGATGCCGCTTTTGTCCAGCAAGGTGAGGTCGCAGAATCCGCTCCATCCGCCGGTCTGACACCAGACCGAAATGCCGCTCATATTGCGGGCAAAGGCCAGCTGCCTGCGAATGGTTTCATAATCGCGTCCGATGAAAGAGGGAAACCGGCCGAACCCTTCGTACTCGCGGCGGGCTTGCAACTCAACCAGTTTGCGGTGATCGCTTTCAAAAAAAAGACGGTTCAGCGGCAGAAAGCGGAAGAAATCGGATTCTCCGTATTTCATCGAGATGATTAGATTCGGGCTGTGGATCTCGTCAAACACACGGTGAAACGTCTCTTTGTTCCAGATCAGGTCGCCGAGGCGGCTGATGCCGACCGTCCAGGTTCGGAAAATCAGCAGCTTGTTGTTCTGCTCAAAAACGGGCAGCAGTTCTTTAAGCATCCGGCGTGCCTGCTGCGGAGTTTCTAAAACCAGCCGGCTCCGGAAATCACCTTCCACGTCCACGCCGTCGCTTTCGCCAATGCGGAAAATAATGCCTGCCGTTTCGGGGAAACGTTCGAAGAAACGGAGACAGGCGTCAGCGGCAAACGCCCTGATTTTTTTCAGGTTCCCGCCGGTGAGCTGCTCAATGGTCGGATTGGAGAAGAGCAGATCGGTGGTGATGAAGATCCGCAGGCCGGATTCTGCGGCAATACCAAAGAGGGTTTTATAGAAGGTGCAGTATTGTTCGATTTTCAGGCGCAGCGGTTCGGGGTAAAGCGGGTGCGGCGTCAGGTGCGCGAGATCATCGAGTGTCACGGCGTTATAGCCGATTTCCGCCACCCGGCGGGTGAAGGTGCGGAAGTCTTCTTCGATCTGTCTGCAACGCGCTTCTGGAATCTGTCCGCCGGAATCAAGCTCCGCAAAGTCGATTTTTGACCAGTTAATCGTCGACCGGCGGTTCCCCCTGAAAAAGGGACCGTTTCCATCGATGATAAAAAACTCGCGGCTCGATTGATTCATCGCCGGATCGTAATAGCCCATTGTAAGGATTTTGTTAGCGGCACAAAAAATCGCAGTTTCGGGCTAATCTGAATGGAAACGAAATGGAATCCTAATCCGAACCTAACGGGTCAGGTTTAAATTTCTGCTCATGATATACAGTGAAAAGCTACATAGCAGTGCCGATTTGCATGTTCACAGCAAGTACTCGGATCGCCCGAGCGAGTGGTTTCTCCGTCGTATCGGTTCGCCGGAAAGTTTCGTAGATCCACTGGCTCTTTATCGCACCTGCCGTGAACGCGGTATGGACTACGTCACGATCACCGACCATAACCGGATCAGCGGCGCGCTAGAAATCGCTCATCTACCGGGAACCTTTCTTTCGTCCGAGCTCACCACCTATTTCACACAAACCAACAGCAAGGTTCATTGTCTCGTCTGGGGCATTACGGAAAAAACATTTCGTGATCTCGACGAACTGCGGCCCAATATTTATGACTTGCATCGATATATGAACGAGAACCGGATTGTTCATGCCATTGCCCACCCGCTTTACCGCGACAACGACCGCCTCACCGTTGAGCAGTTTGAAAAACTCATTCTGATGTTCAAGCGGTTTGAAAGTATCAACGGATCGCGTCATCCGCGCGCCGGACAGCTTGCCCGTGCAGTTTTTGACAACCTGACTCCAGAATTCATGGAACAGCTTGCCGACAAGCACGACATCGCGCCGACCGGTGCGGAGCCTTGGAAAAAGTTTCTTACCGGAGGCAGCGACGACCACAGCGGGCTTTACACTGCGGAAGCGCATACAGTCACCCCGCACGCCGCAACCGTGTTCGACTTCTTGCAGCATCTGGATGAAGGCCAGCACCAGCCGGGTGGACGGGCCGGAACCAGTGTCCGGTTGGCCCACAGCCTCTACGGCATCGCCTACAGTTACTACGAAAACCGATTTCTTAAAGGCCGTACCGGCAAAGGTAGCCTGGTCGGCACCATGCTTAAACGAATCGTCGAAGAACCGCAAGCGCCTGAAACCGGACTGCGCGCCGCCATCGTACAGCCCATTCGTCGGATGATTTTCGAGCAGAAGAAAAAGCAGTTCAACGACATTGAAAAAATGCTCATTGAAGAAATTGTTGCCATTCGTCAGCGGGCAACAATCGAGACGACGGAAGAGGGCGCTATTCCATGCCGCGAAGACGACCGCAAATTTAAAGCCGCCTGCCGAATCGCTCAGCAACTTACCTTTACATTCATCCAGCGCTTCTTAGAGCAAATTCAGCGCGGCGGACTCATTGAAAGTATTCAATCCTTCGCCTCGCTCGGTCCGGTTGCGCTCGGCATCGCTCCGTATCTGACAGCCTTTAATGTTCAGCACAAGGACGAAAGTTTTCTGCGCGAGGTCGCCGCAAACTTTCCCGGCACAGAAAAACTGGTGCGACGTTCCGGTAAACGCGCATGGTTCACCGACACGTTCAATGACATGAATGGCGTTGTGAACACCATCCGCACACTGGCCACGCTGGCGCACAAAGAAGGCAAGGAAATCACGGTGGTCACCTGTTTGCCTGAAAAACCGGAGGCTGACTTTCCGCTCAAAAACTTTCGGCCTGCTGGCACGTTCTCCTTTGAAGAATACAACGGACAGAAACTGGTCTATCCGCCGTTTCTCGAAATCATCAACTGGCTGGAAGAAGAAGAGATTGACGAAGTCATCATCTCTACGCCCGGCCCGGTTGGACTCGCGGCATTGGGCGCGGCAAAACTGCTCAAACTCACCGTCCGCGGCATCTATCACACGGATTTCCCGCAATACGTTCTTCATTTATCGGACGATGAACAGATGGAAGATATTACCTGGCGCTACATGGCTTGGTTCTACCAAGGCATGGATCATGTTGCAGTGCCCAGTCGCACCTACCTCGATCAGCTGGTGGAGAAAGGGTTTGACCGTGAAAAACTCTATGTCATGCCGCGCGGCGTAGATCTCAACCGATTTTCGCCGGAAAAGCGCGATGAAAACTTTTGGGAACAGTTTGGCCTTACTGACGGATTTAAATTTTTGTACGCCGGGCGTATTTCCAAAGAAAAAAATCTTGGGAACTTGCTAGAAGCCTTTTGCTCGCTCCAAGAAGAGAAAGGCTTCAGTGCACAGCTGATTCTGGCTGGTGACGGCCCTCATCTGGAAGAGTTGAAAAAGGAATATGCCAATGAACGCATTATCTTCACGGGACGGCTTGATGGCGAAGAGCTCGCGAGGGCCTATGCTGGCGCTGACATCTTCGTCTTCCCCAGCCTTACCGACACCTTCGGCAACGCCGTCCTTGAAGCTCACGCCAGCGGACTTCCAGCCATCGTATCGGACGAAGGCGGCCCGTGTGAAATTGTACGCTCGCACAACTCCGGCCTTGTGGTTGACGCACGCCGCCCCGCTGCGCTGGCCGCAGCCCTGCGAACGACGCGGCATGATGCTGTCTTGCGCGGCGAACTGAGAAAAGGCGCACTTAACCGAGCCCGCGCCAGCCGCTGGGAAACGGTTCTCGCACAGTTATAGTTTGGTGTCGTGAAGCAGCGTCTGCCCGTGATTTGTAGCATGTTGAGCATTTTTCGAACAAATGCATCACGAGTTATCTCAGTTTTTGAGGGTCTTCCGCCGAATCTGTGGGTAAAAATTAGCACACTGAGCATTTTATCTCCATGATGTGGTTTCCTCAAACAACATATATGGAGTGCTCAGTGCGACTTGAAACAATACTTAACCGGTGCCTTCCTCTCAAATCTTTTGTGCGAAGGAATGCTCGGTGTACGATCATCTGACCGCACGAGAGTTCGATTTTGTTCCGCTTTGGAATATCCGCGTTGTCTTTGAATAT
>JBBQSL010000053.1:0-19221 GCA_038213895.1 Kiritimatiellales bacterium
CCCTGACGTACTACCAATGCTTCGGCAACCTGCCCGAACTGTTCGACTTCATGATGCGCGGCCTCGAAATCGGCCCGTACGAATCCGGATAGAGCCGTGGACAAATCCTCCGCCCGCCTCAGCAACCGCCCGTCCAACGCCATATTGAGAATTGCTGGTCCTCACCGCGTTTCCCGATGTAACTGAACGCGGTAGGGACACCGCGTCTACATTTTTACAACCATTGGAAATTGCCACTTCGTTGCCCCGCATTCGCGGAGCCCAGCTCGACTTCGTCGCGGTTCAGCCATTCGCGCACATAGAGCGCTTCCTTTTGAAACAGAACGGTGCCGCCCGCTAGTTGCTGTAGCCGCGCACGGCGGGCTCGGCCGACCTTGCCGAGTCTCATCTAAATTACTTCCAACTACGAATAATTCGTGATATGAATTAAAGACTGCCGTGTTGTGTTGCTGACTTTAACAAAAAACAGCAAAGCCATGCTGGAAGAGATCACCCTGCAAAAGCAAAAAAGCTTTGTGGATATTTTTTCACCGCTCTCGCCGGAAGAGCGCTCCGTGTATTTAGAAATGATGCAAAAAGTAGTGGGTCACCTCGATGAAATTTAAAACTAAAACCGTGAAACTTGGATTCTTGGTGTTGCTGGCCGGTACGGCCATGGCTGAACCACCGGCGTACACTCTGGATGATTGCCTGCGCTTTGGGCTGGAACGCGCAGTGCCGGTAATCAATGCAGAACGCGACCGACAGATTGCCGAGGCGACCATGAAAAAGGCGCGCGCTCAGGGTTTGCCCCAGATTGACCTGGTCGGCAACTTCACCCGCAACGATGGAACGACCATGCCGTTTATAACCGGTGCGATAAAGCGCAACAGCTATAGCGGTTCGGTCGTCGCCAGCCAAACGCTCTACAATGGGGGTAAGGTTTTTTCCGCGATCCGTGCCGCGCAGGCCT
This sequence comes from Kiritimatiellales bacterium, assembly GCA_038213895.1. Classification (GTDB taxonomy): domain Bacteria; phylum Verrucomicrobiota; class Kiritimatiellia; order Kiritimatiellales; family Tichowtungiaceae; genus Tichowtungia. The sequence goes on from JBBQSL010000053.1 coordinate 953, forward strand.
ACCGCGGACTGACCGCACAGGCCAAAGCGCAGCAAGAAGCCGCATTGATCCGTACCATTCACACGGCCTTCAACGGCATTCTACTAGCACAGGCCAACGTCGCCGTACAGGATGCCTCCGTGAAACAACTGGCGGACTTTGCCAAGGAAACCCGGCAGAAGTATGATGTGGGTGCCGCGTCGGAATTTGACTGGATGACCACTCAAGTACGACTGGCCAACGAAAAACCTAAACTGGTCGAAGCCCGCAATGTGCTCGCCGTCGCCAAAGAACGATTCCGCAACCTGATTGTTCTCGATCCGGAGGATTTCATACTCAACGGCCATCTGGAATACCAACCGTTTGCCCCGAATTTTACCACCTTGCAATCGGGTGCCGTAAGTACACGCCCAGATCTGCTGGTACAGGAAAAAACAATCGCACTGCGCCGGGAGGATTTAAAAAATTCTTGGAGTAGCTATAAACCAAAGGTGACCGCCGATGCCATTTATTCACAGGAAAATCCTGATCGCTACAACAGCACGCAAGATCAGTGGCAGGATCACTGGGAGGCGGGAATTACCGCCAAATGGACGCTGTTCGACGGCGGGAGCCGACGCGGCGAGGTGCTGACCAAGGGGCTGGAATTGGCTAAAGAAGAGGCCAATCGCGAGGAACTGTTGCGCACCGTTTCTACCGATGTAAAATCGGCCTGGCTCGATATGCTGGCCGCGCGCGAAACCATTACCGGCACGGCAGAGAATGTAAAGCTGGCGGAAAAAGCGCTAGAGATTGCGAAAACCCGTTACGATGCAGGCCTAGCGACTTATCTGGAATTCACCGACAGTAACCTGTCGCTGAACACCGCCCGCCTCAACTATTTCCAATCCTTGGAAAAACATCTGAACGCAGTAGTCAACCTGAAGTATGCGGCAGGAATTTTGAAGAACGAAAAAATGGAATAAAGAATTGATGGAACCATGGAAAAAATAAAACTGTTTTTAATAAATGTTTCTGAAAAGGCCAAAGTATCGTGGGCTCGGCTGGATAAATCAGGAAAAATTCTACTGCGCACGTTACTTGTGAGTCTTTTATTAATTGTTCTGTTCAAGGCTCTGCCAAGGCACAAAGACGCTCTGCCGCTCAAACCGGATATCGTCATTCCAGTGCAAGTGGTTAAGGTTACCGCCAAGGATCGGCCCGATATAATCATCCTGCCCGGCCTTGTCCTCGCCGATGTAGATGCAAAACTGGCCGCCGAACGGGCTGGGCGCGTCGTTGAAATTTACGTTGAACGCGGACAGGCCGTCACCAACGGTCAAGCCCTGTTGCGTCTCGACGACCGCGCCGCACAAGCCGCCGCCGATGCCGCGCGCGCTACCTATGAAGATGCCGCCCGCAATCTGGCGCGCTTCGAGAAGCTAAGCAAAACCGGTGCCGTATCGCAAAAAGCTCTCGACGATATCCGCAAAGCTGGCGCGCTGGCGGATGCTCAGTTTCGTGAAGCCGAAGCGACCCTCTCTTACGGCACGGTTAAAAGTCCGGTGGATGGTGTCGTCAACGAGCGTTATGTTGAAGAAGGCGAATATGTCATGCCGTCCACGCCAGTATTCGATGTGCTTTCCATCAATCCGGTACGCGTCACGGTCGATATTCCCGAGCGGAATGTCCTTTCGCTCAAGCCCGGAGATGCCGTGCCGTTTGACGTCATCTCGCGCCCCGGACAAATTTTTACCGGCACAGTTTTTTATGTTTCGTCCAAGGCAGCAAGCGGCAATAACGCATTCCGCGTTGAACTAAAAATTCCGAATCCGGACGGCGCGCTGCGGCCGGGAATGATCGCCTCCGTGCAGCATCGGCGCGGCATTCGCACGCAGGCTATCACGCTGCCGCTGGAAGCCATTATTCCGCAAAAAGGCGACAACGTAGTTTTCTTGGTTCGGGACGGACAGGCCGTGCGCCAGTTGGTACGAATCGATGCCATTTTGAAAGAGGAAGCGCTCATTCTCTCCGGCGTTCGTGAAGGCGACCTAGTCGTCACCCGCGGCAATCGGATGCTAACCGATGGTTCAAAGGTGGAGATTAAAAACTAGAAATTCAGGTTTAAGGCTTGCACATTCAACGATTTTAACGAGGTCTCTCATGCTCATCACGAATTACGCCATTAAGTTCCGCACAGCGGTGTTTGTTTTCATCGCGGTTCTTGTCGTTATGGGATCCATCGCTTACAAGGGGCTCCCGCGCGAGGGCTTCCCAGACATCACTATCCCGCAGGTCTTTGTCCGTGCTTTCTACGACGGCACCGCGCCAGAAGAAATGGAAAATCTGGTCGCCATCCCCATCGAGAAAAAACTTAACGAACTCGGCAACGTCAAAAAGATCACCTCGACCTCTGCCGAAAGCCTGACCACCATTTCAATCGAGTTTCTGCCAAATCAGGATATCGATATGGCCATTCAACGCGTGAAGGACAAGATCGATTTGGCCCGCGTCGATCTGCCGGATGACCTCGAAGAGCCCATTGTGGACGGATTTAATTTTAGTACCGACATACCGATTATGCGGTTCTCGCTCTCCGGCGACCCCGATATTGAGCGGCTCAAGAATATTGCTGAAACCTTGCAAGATCGTATCGAGCTGATGCCCGGCGTACGCGAAGCACTAATTACCGGAACGCGTGAACGGGAAATCCGCATCGAGTTCGACCGCGCCCGCCTCAGTTCCTACGAAATTCCGCTGGCCGATGTACTGGGACTGGTCGGGAAGGAAAACATCACCGTTTCCGCCGGTTCACTGGAAGTAGGCGATAGCAAATATCAGGTTCGCTTACCGGGCGAATTCAAGCTGGCTGGCGAAATGCGTGACCTCGTGGTCAAAGTTCGCAAGGGGCGGCCTATCTATCTGAGCGATATCGCCACCGTGACCGACACCTACAAAGATGCGACATCCATTGCGCGGATCAATAGCAAGCCGTCCGTCTCTATTAGCATCAAAAAACGCTCTAGCAGCAACACCGTTGCACTAACGGACGAAATCAAAGTGCTGTTGAAAAACTACAGCTTTCCAAAAGATATCAAGCTGACCATTGTGCAGGATGAATCGAAGCGAGTGCGTAGCATGCTCACCGAACTGGAAAACAATATCGTCACCGGATTCCTCTTCGTCATTATCATCCTGCTGATCTTTATGGGGGTACGCAACAGCCTCTTCGTCGGGCTAGCCATCCCCATGTCGATGCTACTGACTTTTATCATTATGACGTTCATGGGCATCACACTCAACATGGTCGTGCTTTTCGGACTGATTCTTGGAGTCGGCATGTTGGTGGATAACGGCGTCGTGATTGTTGAAAACATCTACCGGTTGCATTGTAGCGGACTTTCACGCGAGGAGGCCGCGCGACGCGGAGCCTCCGAAGTGGCCTGGCCGGTCATTACCTCCACGCTGACCACCCTGATCGCCCTTGCCCCGTTACTTTTCTGGCCCGAAATTATTGGTCAGTTTATGAGCTTCATCCCCCGTACACTCATCCTCACCTTGAGTTGTTCGCTACTGGTCGCACTCGTCATCAACCCGGCACTCTGCGCGGTGCTAATCAAAAAAGGACGCATCATCGACGACCCACTTAACGAAAGAAAACCGCACCCCTTTGTCAGCGGCTATGAAAAAATCCTGCGCAAAGCCCTCAACCACCGCATGCTGATTCTAATGCTCAGCATCGCCTTCCTGATTCTCAGCGTCGAACTCTACGGCCGCTACAATCGCGGCGTGGAGCTGTTCCCGACCACCGAACCGGAATCCGCGCAAATTCAGGTTAAATATCCGCAAGGCACTGCAATCGAAACCACGGATGCCGCCCTGCGTGAACTGGAAAAAACGCTGGCCCCCTACACCGAAGTTGAGTTCTTCCAAAGCAACGCCGGACAAGGAAACGCCTCCTTCGAATCCGTCAGTGGCGGCACACACATCGGCTCAATCTATATTAAGTTTATCGATGAACAGCTCTGTAAAATTCCAGCCAGTAAAGTGATCGAAAAAATCCGCGCCGCGCTACCCGTTCTACCCGGCGCTGAAGTCACCATTGAAAAAGACCGGCGCGGCCCGCCCGGCGGCGCACCCGTCAGTATCGAAATTTCCGGCGACGACTTTGACCGGCTGACCGAACTTTCCGAAGAAATCCGCCTGCGCATCGAAACCATCCCCGGCCTAACTGACCTGCGTAGCGATTTCGAAGATGCCCTGCCCGAACTTCAGTTTGTAATCGACCGGCAACGTACCGCTATGCTCGGCCTCGATACCGCCACCGTCGGCAGCTTTCTGCGCACCTCTATTTACGGCGTCGAAAGCCGTAAAAAATTCCGCGCCGGTGAAGATGAATTCGACATCACCGTCCGCCTGCCCAAAAGCGGCCGCAACCAGTTCAACACGCTTGGCGAAATCCTAATTCCCGTCAAAGACCAAAGTTCCGTGCCACTCTCATCGCTCGGCGAATTCAAATACACCGCCGGACTCGGCGAAATTAAACGCAAAGACCTCAAACGCGTCATCACACTCAACGGAGACAATAGCGGACGCAGCGTGCCAGAAATTTTAAACGATGTTCGCCAGGCGATTGACGGCCTTCATCTGCCAAACAACTACGCCATCTACTACGCCGGGGACACCGAAGACACCAATGAATCCATGGCCTTTCTCGGTAAAGCCTTTCTGCTAGCCGTGGCAGGCGTCCTTGTCATCCTCGTCATCCAGTTCAACTCCGTCCTGCTGCCACTTATCATCGGACTCTCTATTATCCTCTCCATCATTGGCGTCATGTGGGGACTGCTTCTCACCCAAACGCGGGCCAGCGTCATCATGACCGGCCTCGGTGTTATCAGTCTGGCAGGAATTGTCGTCAATAACGCTATCGTGCTGATCGACTGCATGAACCTGCAACGCAAAGCAGGGTTGAGTATGTATGAGGCCATCGTCTCCGCCGGACGGCTACGTCTGCGCCCCGTCCTGCTAACGGCAGGTACGACCGTGCTCGGCCTCATCCCGATGGCCATCAACTGGAGTATTGATGTACACAGCTTCCCGTTCAAAATTTCACAAGGCAGCGGCACCAGCGCGTGGTGGGCACCTATGGCCATCGCCGTTATTTTTGGACTGACCATCTCCACCGTACTGACGCTGGTTTACGTACCCGTCATGTGTAGCCTAGCCGACAGCTTTGTGCAGTGGCTAAAGAAAAAAGTGATACGTAACGATTAGAGGGAGAGAATGTTGGAATACTGGAAGAGGAACTGACACGATTTCCGGTATTTTTCAAATGTATAGTAAGCGTCTCGCTGTCTTCAGAACTCACTAATTAGAGCCGATAGGTCGGTTTTGATTCGCAAGTTCAATTCCCTTTTTTTTCCCGAGTTCGAGCTGGATTAGTTGGTCGCTTCCGTCGGGGAGTATCAGTCCAGTTTGGTTTAGTTGGTCGAGTAGTTGTTCAATGAGTTTACGCCGCGCAGGTGGATGGGGGGCGGGGGGATATAGGATGGCTTTTAGTCCGCCGGCGGTTTGGCAGAGCAGTCCGGGTGCGTGGGTCAGATTACGGAAATTGTATCTGCGATAATATTTTCTCTTCAGAGGGCTTTTAGTTGAGGTCTGGAATTACGTCAATCGTCTTAAACAGATCTGTGAACATGAGATCAGCAGCGCCGGAATCACCTACCGGCAATCAACAATACCCGACAAGGAACAACGCGAAATACTGGAACTTCTGGAAACATAGCCACCCGCGTGAAGTTGATTTTATTCATAAGTGGTTGTGAATAAACCTAATAGGTCGTTAGCGGCAAAGTAATGTCCGTAACAACGGGAAATCAAACGGGGCAAAGCCACACTTTCTGTCGCACTTCCCGTGAATCAGAGAAATTCTTTAAAATAAAAAATCTCAAAGTCATTGAATACCAAGGAGATGAGTGGTGGAGCGGAAGGGGATCGAACCCTCGACCTCCACGTTGCGAACGTGGCGCTCTACCAATTGAGCTACCGCCCCGGAAAGAAGGTTCGGAATATATCCGTGCCGCCCGTCCGCCGACAAGCGTTTATTCCCTGAAATGCTCAAAGGCTTTGCGTTCCAAAACTGTATCGTCGAGCATTAGGACTTCCAGCTGGTCAGTAATTTTACCGATTCGTGAAAATTGCTGATCCAAATTCTCCAAGCATTGGAAGTCGAATTCGTCGGCCTGTTCCGCGTGAACCGTGAAGAGCAGTTCAAAGTCCTCGCCATCAAATAAGGCCTGTTCCAGACTTCCATTCTTTGGAATTGCGTTGCTGTCCAGTGCCGCGCCGACTTTAGAGGCTTTGAGGATATGGCGCAGGTCGGTGGCGAGGCCGTCGCTGATATCCATCATGGCGCGAACGTAACCGGTCTGCCGCAGCCATTTGGCTTCTTTGATACGCGGCAAAAAGGTCAGGTGTTTACCGCTTTTAAACGAGCCGCCAAGCGGGCCGGTGACATAGATGATGTCGCCGTCGTGTGCACCAGCACGCAATAGTGCTTTGCCTTTTGGTACGCGCCCGACGCCAAAGACGTGCAGTTCAAGCACCGGCCCTTGCGCGAGGTCGCCGCCAACGAGATCTACGTCGAATAGTTTCCGAACTTCGGAAACGCCTTCATAGATTTTTTCCAAGGTTTGGAAGTCCTGTTCCGGCGGCGCGACGAGGTTGATCAGCAGGTACTGCGGGTCAGCTCCCATGGCGGCGAAGTCACTGAAGACACGTGCGGCGGCTTTCCAGCCGATCTTCTCCGGCTCGGTACCGGGCATAAAGTGAATACCGCTGATGAGTGGGTCGGAGGTGAGAACGAGGTCGTAGTGCGCATCAAGCGGCAAAACGGCGCAGTCGTCACCAACGGCTTTCAGGTTTGCAGTCAGAGCCGCAATGGCGTTATGTTCTCCGATGTCTTTCAGGGTTTTCATCCGGGCAGAGTTTAGTTGAGGAGTGTTTTATGAACAAGAAGGTTTTAATTACAGGCGGAAGCGGGTTTCTCGGTATTAATATGATTCGTTATCTTCTTGATCAAGGCATAACGGACATCACGGTGCTGGATCTTGTTGAATTTGATTATCCGGAAAAGGACCGGATTAAAGCGGTGAAAGGTGACATTCGTCATCCGGATACCGTACGCGAGGTAATGAAGGGTGCAACCTGGGTTATACACACGGCCGCCGCCCTGCCGCTTTACACCAAGGAAGAAATTTTCTCCACCGACATCGAAGGCACTCGCATTTTGCTGGCGGCAGCAGAAAAGGAAAAAGTTGCACGATTCGTACATATTTCCTCAACCGCCGTCTACGGCATCCCAGATCACCACCCGCTTTATGAAAATGACCCGCTGATTGGTGTCGGCCCGTACGGTATTGCTAAGATCGAAGCGGAAAAGGTCTGTCTGGAATACCGCGCCAAAGGAATGTGCATACCCATCATCCGCCCAAAATCATTCGTCGGCCCGGAGCGGCTCGGCGTCTTCGCCCTTTTCTACGACTGGGCAAAAGACGGTAAAAACTTTCCAATGATTGGAAGCGGCAACAACCGCTATCAGTTACTCGACGTCGCAGATCTCTGCGCAGCAATTTACCTCTGTCTGACCAAAGACGCGACCGTTGTGAACGACATCTTTAACGTCGGCGCACGTGAATTCACGACGATGAAAGCGGATTATCAAGCGGTACTTGACCGTGCGGGGTTCGGTAGAAAGGTGGTTGGCACTCCGGCCAAACCACTCATCTGGGCTTTGCGTATCCTCGAATTCTTCAAACTCTCACCACTCTACAAATGGGTCTATGAAACCGCCTGCGAAGATTCTTTCGTTTCGACAGAAAAAATTGAACAGAAGCTGAAGTTCTATCCGAAATTTTCAAATAAACAGGCCCTAGTCAGGAATTATGAATGGTATCTCATCAACCTGCATAACTTTGCTGGCAAGGGAGGCATCTCGCACCGCGTCCCGTGGAGTCAGGGTATTCTGAAATTCTTTAAACTGTTTTTTTAACTCCAGCCCGGAAAACTCGGCAGAATTTACAAAATCATGGACAACAAAATCATTTTTAAAAAATCCGGCATTCTGTTCTTCGCCTGCGCGTTGCTACTGACCGGATGCGGAAAAAGCGGCGCGCAACTCGACTCGGCAGACGAAAAGGATAGCCGCGTCCAAAAAGGGCTTGAGCTGGTTCAGCAGAAGAATCCGGACGCGGCGATTCAACAGTTTGAAACTGCGCTGACAAAAAATCCGAAATTGGGTCGCCCAGATCTAGAGCTGGCGATGATTTATCAGCAGAAGAAAAACTTCGCCCGCGCGATCTACCATTATGAACGCTACCTCGAAAAGCGCCCGCTCACCGAAAAGCGCGTACTGATTCAGGACTGGATCAAGCAGGCTAAGATTTCGCTGGCCGGAGAGACCGGGGTGTCCGGCGGAGACGTTTCGGAAGAGCTGATCCGTTTAACACGCGAAAACAATCTACTTCGCAAACAGCTTGAAACCGCAGGAGGAACCCCCGCAGCCACCGCTGTTACAAGCGTCAAAACCATTCTGACCCAGCCGCCAGCTCGGTCTGTCCCAGCGTCTGCCGTCGCACAAGCCGTTGAAAAAGCCGCGCCCGCAGCGAAACCGGTTCGGACGTATCAAGTTCGCCCCGGCGACACGCTTTCACGCATCGCCGGAGCCGTTTATGGTGACTCCAATAAATGGCGAAAAATCTACGACGCCAACCGCGATCAGATGAAAACCGAAACCGACATGAAGGTCGGCCAGACGCTTACGATCCCGAATCTATAACCTGTTGATCTCGGCTGATAAGCAGTGGCGACAACAGATACCTCCCTGCAATTTACACTTTTTCATGCGCCTTGTGCGTTCTCTATTGTATACTCGTTGTAGTTCTTTTCTTGAACTAGACTAAAAGGAGTGTCTGTTATGTCTTCGTACCGTTCACGTTCTGCAATATGGGTCGCCGTATTTCTCGCCGCAACATCATTGGGTAGCCAGCCGTTGTTCGCACAGGTTTCTGCGGCCGACCATCAAACTGCTCCGTCCATACCGGCTCAGGAGCAACCCGAAGTTCTAAGCCGCGGTCCGGTGCATGAGGCCTTCGCCGAACCCGTTATTATACAGTTGCAGACGGACTTTATCGCGCCGCAACAGCCGCCACTCAATATTACGGAAGTCCCGCCAGCAGAGAAGCCTCAGGGGGCGCAGTTTGTCTGGATTCCAGGATACTGGGCGTGGGATGCCGAACGAAGTGGCTACATCTGGGTCAGCGCCTGCTGGCGGGCGGCTCCGCCGAAAATGTCCTGGGTTCCCGGATATTGGGTTCAGGTGTCCGGAGGGTGGAAATGGATTGCCGGCTACTGGGCATCGGCCACCGCGAAGGAAATCGTCTACATGCCGACTCCGCCGCCAGCGATTGAAGACCTAGAACCGGTCACGATCCAACCCTCGCCGGACATGATCTGGGTGCCTCCCTGCATGTACTGGTCCCACGGTCAGTATATCCGGCGGGCCGGGTACTGGTTGGCAGCACAGCCGGACTGGCTTTGGGTACCGTCTCACTACGTCGTAACACCGCGAGGCTACATCTTCGCCGAAGGGCACTGGGACTATTCGTTGGAGCGCCGGGGCGTGTTGTTCGCGCCGGTCTATTTTCCATCATCAGTCTATCTCCGGGCGGGGTTCACGTTCTCCCCCGGCATCGTCATAGATATGGGTCTTTTGCAGGTCAGTCTGTTCGCCTATCCGCGCTACCGTCATTACTACTTCGGAGATTATTACGACCATGCTTATCTGAGCGTTGGCATCTTCCCATGGTTTGAAAGTCACCGGCGTCACAGCTGGTACGATCCGGTCTACGAGCACGCCCGTTGGCACCATCGTTCCGACTTGCGCTGGGAGGAGCATGAACGGGATCAATACAGTCGTCTCCGTGACGACAAAACTCTTCGTCCAGCGCACACATTCCACGAGCAGGAATCCCGAGGTGTCAGACTGTCCGAACCGCAACGCCGAGCCGTTCAACTGGTGCGGCCCATAGGGGAGCCCTCTGCCTCCGGTCGGAAGACCTCGCAGAAATTCGAGAAAATAGATAACGATACGCGGCAGAAAATATCCAAACAGGCCGTCGACGTTCATAAGTTCAGCGATGACCGCAACCATTGGGAATCCCCGAGGACAGGCGCTAAGACAACTCAACCGTCTGGAGAACGAAAGTTCAGCGATGACCGCAACCGCGGAGAGTCCTCAGCGACAGGCATCAGGACAGCTCAACCGTCTGGAGAGCGCAGAGCCCCGGTAAAGACGCAGGTCAAACAGAACCAAACTATCCAACCGGTCGAAGTGAATAAAACAACGGTAACTCCATCGGTCGATTACCGAAAGACCGTCCAACCGGCAGGAAAGCGTGAGGCCACTGTGACGCCAGCGATCGAACAACGTCAGATTGTTGAGCCGCAAAAAAAGACCGGAGGCGCACTGACAGTGCCGGACTCACAGCGGGAACACACCGTCAGTCCGCATCGAGAAACTCAGAATTCCCGACCGGAACGGATACAAGTTCCAACATCACCTGTTATCGGGAATTCGGGCAGGCAGGGCTTCTTTCGTAAAGGCATGCCGGCTCAACCCGCCGACGAGTCTAAAGATTCGAAGGATAATGATTTCCGGCGGAGATAATGCGGCGAACAGAGAAACATCTCTCACGAAATGATTCCCGCCGATCCTTCTCCGGCCTTTGTCAGAAAATTAAAACGACTTGGGGAACGATTACGCTGACGCTGGGTGACAGCGGCCAGGCGGTTGCGCTGAATCTACCGCACCTTGATAAAACACCGAGCAAGGAATTTGCTATTTTGGTAGGGACGGCCCGCCAGGTCGTCCGCGGTGCTTTCGGCGAAAGCACCCTACCATTAAACTCAACAACAGATTTTTTCCGATGGATGGAAAAAGAGTTCAGGCCGGTTAAAATTCCTGATGGAACTGAATTCCAGCGAGCCGTGTGGCGGGAGATGAAGAAAATTCCACGCGGTGAGACTCGAACCTACGGTGAAATCGCAACGGCAATCGGACGTCCAAAAGCGGTGCGTGCGGTCGGCTCGGCCTGTGGAGTAAATCCCCTGCCGGTTTTTATTCCCTGCCACCGTGTCATCGCCAAAAATGGCCTCGGCGGGTTCGGCTACGGACTGCCGTGGAAGAAACTGCTTCTCAAAGCGGAAGGCTGGATTGAAGGATCGGTAAATTAGAGCATTTTAATAAAATGCGAAGCCCATACTGCAAGCCCTCCGGAATACCGGAGAGGCTCGCCCTACAAGTTTTCATGTAGGACGTCCCTCTCAAAGAGGGGGCGTAAATGGATACAGAATTATTTAAAACGCTCTAATGAGAACAGCAGACATCCACTCATCCAGTAATCCATTCATCCGATGCAGACATCCGGATCTGTTTCCGTTATAACCCGCGTCAAAAGGAGTGCTTTAGATGAACCGACAACCCTCACCCTGCCTCTGCCATATCTTTATCTGCACCATTCTAGAAACCGTAGACCAATTAATAATCTAAACTTTATCGATGGCTTTTGGCCGAAAGGGTTTCCGAAAGGCTTCGTCAAAATCATAGCCGTTGGCAAAGTCGGCGCGGCTATCTTTTTCGGTTTTCCCAAGCAAACCGGTTTCGACCATATTAAAAACAATTTCGCCGACATCTTCCGTGCGTTTTATCCCCCACCCAGCCAGCACGGTTTTAGCCATCGGGCCAAATTCTGCCAGGGCGAATTCGCGAATTCCCGCCAGCAATTCCTGCCCGCTGACATGGCGAGGTTTGCCGAGGCGGCGAACGGTGTAATCCAGTCCAGCACGTACCAAAGCGTAGGCTTCCTCTGTGTAGCGCGGATCGCGAATCAGAATACTCTGTAATATTTCCTCGGCGTTCGGTTGTTTCATTTAGACAACCCTTCCCGGATTTTAGCGGCCAGCTGTTCCATTTCGGCGGGGTTTTCATATTTTTTGGCGGCCCAGTTCCAGTGGTGCCCATCCCCTTCAAACCGCGGGATGACGTGGAAATGGATATGCGGAACCACCTGTCCGGCGACGGCTCCATTATTTTGAATAATATTAACACCGTTGGCGCCAAGACCTTTAATCTGAGCGGCAGCGATGCGCTTGCAAACCTGCATCAGTTTAGCAAGAACCGCATCGGGCGTTTCAGCAACAGAATCATAACAGGTTTTGGGAATAACCAGCGTGTGCCCTTTAATGACCGGACCAATATCCATGAAAGCGAGGATCTCTGCATCTTCATAAACAAGGGTTGCTGGGATTTCACGGGTTATAATCTTTTCGAAAATATTCATGGGGGAACGATAGCAGTTCCCCCCACTTTTTCCAAGCTTTGGAAACCTGCCATTGCTGAAGAATTAACTGACAAACATGCGGCGAGCCATACACGCCACAAGCCCACCAAAACCCAGCATGGCTATCGTCGCCGGTTCGGGAATCGCTTCTACCGTAAACGAATTGAGACTCCAGCCATTTCCGGCACCTTCATTCACTGCAATCACTTTAAAGAAAGAGCCCTGACTCAGTGCTGTATCAATGGAGTGCGTACCACTAGATGTAAAATTAACAAGGTTCCCGCTGGCCACCTGATACGCACCAGTTTCAACATTGCCATTGGCGAAGCTGGAAACTGCAATGGACTTTATCGTAACGATACGATCAAAGGAAACCCACAGGGCTTCCTGTCCATTGTTTGTATCAAACAGTGATGTGGCATCTCCGTTTCCAGCCGCATTGATTCCGAATTCGTCTTTTGTCGAATTAAGCTGACTCCCTGAACTGTAACTTCCGTCCAAATAAGCGAACATAGAGGCTTTCACCGTCAACCCACTACCCGCATTGGTATAAACACCCGAGGACACACCATCCCAAGGCGCACCATCTTTATTCATCAAATCGAACGTGAACAGCTCCGCTTGAACCCCATTTGCAAACATTCCCATAACCGCCGCGACAACCATAGTTTTCTTCATCATATGCTCCTTTAATTACTGAATAAGTAATTTGATAACACATTACTCTTTAAAATATTCTTGTAAAGAAATTTTTAAGATTAAATGAAGGTAAATGAAGATTACCACCGAGAGAAGGGTCGGCGAGCCAACGCGGCGTTGGTATAGCGCGGATCAAAAGTGACCTCGGCACCAAGCCAATTGGGTTTTTCAAAAGGCTGATCTTCGCGCTCAAGCTCAATCTCGGCCACGATCAAACCCGCATTGAGTCCTGAAAAAACATCAACTTCCCAGCATAAACTGCCTACTTTTATATAATGCCGCGTTTTGGAAACGATGCCGCCGCTACAAAAGTTCGCCAACATATATTCAGTATCCGTCGCCGGAATTTCATATTCCATTTCAGAGCGTGAAATACCCGTTGTCCGCCCTTTAATCGTTAGAAACCCCTGTTCTCCGAGCAGGCGGACACGAACGGTTGCCGCAGATAACTCGGCATTAATATAACCCTGACAGCAGGAAACTCCGACCCCGGCAGTTTCCCGCCAACCGTCACCCGTTATTAAAAATTTGCGTTCAATTTCCTGTTGCATGAACTAATCCTTGCATTCGACCTGCTGTTCATGGATTTTTAACCCATTACACACCCCTAAAGGAAGGATGAAAATGAACCCTGCTTTAATTGTTGCGCTAGATGTCTCCACCAAACGAGAAATGGAAGAAACACTTAACCGGCTACCGGACTCCATCGCATGGTATAAAGTGGGGCTTGAGCTTTTTTGCGCGGAAGGCCCCTCGATTCTCGATCCGCTAAAAATACGAAACAAAAAAATATTTCTAGATCTTAAACTGCACGACATTCCGAGAACCGTTGCCAATGCCGTAAAAACCGCTGCCAGCCACGGCGTAAATCTAATGACCGTTCATGCAATCGGCGGACGGGCGATGCTGGAAGCCGCCGCCGAAGCGGCGCGGGAATGCCAAAATCCGCCCAAACTGGTTGCCGTTACCACCTTAACCAGCCTTTCTCAGGACGATTTTACTGATCTAGGCATCACTCGTAGCATGTCCGAGCAGGCCCTGGCGCTAGGTGATTTGGCCATCAGCTCCGGAATTGACGGATTAGTAACCAGCGCCCTTGAGGCAGGGGTTTTGCACAAAAAATTCCCGCAGTCCCTACTCGTGACGCCAGGCATTCGATTGCCGGACGGTGACGTTGGGGATCAAAAACGGGTAGCCACGCCTGCTTTCTCGGCACAACAAGGAGCGACCCACCTAGTGATTGGTCGTCCCATTCTGCAGTCTAAAAACCCAGCACAAATAACTGAAGCTATCTTTGCAGAAATAAGAAACGCCCTCTAAGAGGGCGTTTCTTCAGCATTTTCAGATAGAAATATGCCGAAACAGGGATAACTCCCTACTTCTTTTCAGCCAATGTCAGTTTTTTACCTGACTGCATCCACTGTTGCAGAACAATCTTGCAATACTTGCTTTTGGAAATATGCATAGAGTCTGCACGTTTTTCCAGATCTTCCGCCATAGTCTTCGCCATATTGATACCAATCGTCTTGGTACCTTTCCCGATAGGGTTTGTTGTCATACGCGCCTCCTCCTTTTTGTAGTATTAGACATTACAAAAAATACTTCGTAATAACAATAAAAATAAATATCTTATTTAACGATTTATTCGTTGCGCAAGCCGCGCAGCGGATCACCGCGCAAGGAAATATAGATTGCCACCAGCATGCACCCCGCGCCACACCCGCCGATGGCCGCCAGTAGCCCCAGCATAAATTCGATAGAGACCTGCGATTTCGAAAGAATCAGCACCGGCACCATGGCCGCCGCTGAAGCCATCACGCCGACCCCAAGTCCTGCCGTAAGAAGTACGCTATGTTCAATAAAAAGCATTCTCCGCAAAACTCGGTTTCGATAACCAATTGCCCGGAGTAGCGCAATTTCTGCGCGCCGATCTTGCACATTACGCAGCACCACCACGCCCAAGCCCATACTGCCAACCGCCAACCCCAGAACACCTAGGAGCAGAAACATCGCAAGATAAGTCGATTCCACCGCATAAAATTCCATCAGCCGCTCGGTCGTAGGGACTATATCCAATCCATCCCGCACGTATTTACGCAGCAGATCGGTCATGTCAGGCCGATCCTCTAATAAAAACATCCGGTACCCCGCCTCGCCGGGAAATTTTTGAACGAACCGCGTTTCTGCAATCAGAATCGTTCCCTGCAAAACCGACAGACGCATCGGCAATTTGCCCACCAGTTTAACATTAAATGCATTTCCGGCTTCATCACGATAAGACAGTAAAGCGCCCTTCTCCGGCCCAGTTCGAGCTTTCAGCCCCCACATGGCCGTATCCGAATCACCAACCAGCGCAGGAATCACATCGTCTGGCAGATCCGTTTTCAACAGCGCCCACAGATCGCCGTCCGTCAGAAATGCTTTGCGCTTCGACAACACCTCCGGATCGACACCTAGCAGTCTGGGCGACTGCGCGCGGTTTAAGTTGAGACAGCTGGCATCATCGCCATCACGAACGCGCAACCGGACACCTCCCAAATCGTCGGTGATCGGAAGTGTAGATTCTCCAAACCACCGGAATCCGCCCGTACCTGACCACGATTCGTTCGCATGTGCAGTGACATTCTCTTTCATCGAAGAAACGGCAAAGACCAAAAAGCAACCACTGGCCAGCAGGCCGATCACCGTCAGACTGCGTCCGCGCCGACGCTCAATATTCCGCAGTGCCAGCCCCATAATCCCCGACAAATTGCCTCGCTGCCCCGCATTACGCAAAGCCGCCCTGCAAAATAAAACCCCGGCGCTCAGCCACAGAATGCCCGCACCGAAGAACGGCATCGTGATGTTGCGCACATCGACCACCAGCGCATAAACCATAAGGCCTACGGCGGCCACCATTCCAATGATTGGAAAAACCCATGCCGCTATTTTTACAGATTCTTTTTTAGACGCCTGAAACTCCTGCGAAAAATCTGCCGTCAATAACTCACGAGCCGAATGCTTCGTCTGCCGCCACATCGCTATTGCCATGGCAATTAATGCGCACAGAAAACTAGCCGCCGCGCCGATGATCACGGTGCCCGTCTGGGCAAAATACTGAATAGCCGAATTAGCCACGGCGCCTTGCCAATAGGTGGAAAGTCCAAGAATCAGCAGTTGGGTATATCCCGTTCCAAGCCAAGCACCGGCAACCGAACCGATTAAAGCAATGACGCTGCCCTCCGCGAGAAACAAGCTGCGGACAATGGACGGCTTCCAGCCCGTTGCCAGCAGAATACCCATCTCTTCTGCGCGCTGCTGGATGACGAAAACAAAAAGCAGGCCGGTTAGCATGAGTGCGGCCACGATCAGAAAAAAGCTCATCCCGACAAACAGCTGGCCGAAGTCCATTGCATTATCTACAGCCGCCAAGGCCTGCTCACGTACCGGCTGAAAGATAAACCCAGCGGCAGATGGATTAAATCGGTTTTTGAAAGCCACTTCGACAGCGCCACCACCAGACCACCGCACCGAAGTCAAACGGCCAAACCGGTTTGCCCACATTTCCTGTCCGGCCTTCAGCGAAACAATCGCTTTTGGCGTCTGCTTATACGCATTCCAATAAGCCTCGTTGGCTTTGTCATCCAGCTGCGCCTGCTCCATGGGGATGCCCACATTCCAATCCGCGCAGCGATCAACATCTGTCAACCCAGGAAAACGAGGAGCCAGTTCCCGCTCGGCACCTAATTCATCCATCTCTACAATCCGGCGCACCGTAAATTTGCGCTCGCGGGCTTCAAACCGGTTTGACGATAGCAATTCAAAATATTTTATTACGATGGCATCGCCCGGTCTAACCAATAGCTCATCCGCCAACCAGCGATTAATGATCACTTCGTCATCGCATAACTCAGTGCCATCTTTGGCAATCACAAAGGAATAGGGCGTCGATTTACGCTCCGTGGAAATTGAATTCACCAAATAAGTCAGCGTGCCTTCGGCACCGGGAATGGATAACGCCGCGCGGGTCGCCTCCGGTTCCAGATAAATTTGTTCAGACTCTAACTGGGTGGTCGCGCCTTGATGCTGGAACCGGAGACCGAAATCATTGTAATCCCACCTATTGAGAAGCGCAGCCTCTGGAGTTCCGTCCCCAGAGAGAATCAGATTGGCCTTCCCGTCCAACCCCGTATTTTTTCCCAACCATTGGAAATTAACAAAAGCGTTATACGGAACCACCTGATTGGCGGATAGGCTGAAACGGCCTAACTCGTCGTCACTAAGGATTCGTTTGACCACAAAACGACCGCGCACCGTCCGGTCATCTTTTTGCGAAGCGAGCGGGGCATCACCCGGCAGCAACCCCGGTTTTTCAATACGCAGAGAAACTTCGTCGCCCTCCTTAACGCCCAGCGCTACCGCCAGCTTTTGATTCAGCGCCATTGCGTTTTCCAAGAGCTGGAAATCCAGTCCCACAAATTTCCAAAAATTGGAATCGGTTCCGAGCACCTGCACACGATTTATCTGTTTTGCATCGGCAATGGCCATGCCGCGCAGTTGAAGCGCGGCGGCCGCACCTGGAATTTTTTCAGCCAAACTGCGTAAAAAAAAACGATGCGGCGTGTACAATGCGGTTTGGATTCCGCCCAACCGCTGCAACGCAAATTTCCTCAGAGACCCCGTCACGGAATCTCCGGTCAACAGGGCTCCGGTCAGTACAGCCGAAGCCAGCACGGTTCCCAGCAATACGCCCAGGTGCGCCCGCCAGTGAAAACGTAATCCGGATCGTATAAGCCGCATCAAATTCATTTGGAAGTTCCCTTTCGCTGCGAAATACTACTGGGAGCGTTCGATATCCGTAACTTATATAATTATGTTTTCTGTTTGCGCCCGAGCTTTCCGTACCGAGGGTGCCGTAGATGGCGGCTTGTCGTTCGTCGGGCAGTCCGGCGTTGCGGATTCGGTGCAGCGGCTCGTCTTGGGGGTATGTGAAGGTGGTGTAGAGTTTCCAGATGTGGAGGCATCGAGCCCAGTTTGATTGGTTCGCGGTACATAGCATCTATCCGATCGGCAAAACATAGCAAGCTTTACTTTAACAGCAATTCTCAATATGGCGTTGGACGGGCGGTTGCTGAGGCGGGCGGAGGATTTGTCCACGGCTCTATCCGGATTCGTACGGGCCGATTTCGAGGCCGCGCATCATGAAGTCGAACAGTTCGGGCAGGTTGCCGAAGC
>JBBQSL010000054.1:0-18570 GCA_038213895.1 Kiritimatiellales bacterium
ATGAAGCAACTGCGCCAATCTGAACGGCAAAGAAAATGCTAGGCCGCCCCTCATAGGCAAAGAAATCCCAGAACCCCATACGCATATAACCGGCCAGAATCATGCTCGGCGGATCGCCAATCATCGTCGCCGTCCCCTGCAAATTACTGCTCACAGCAATACCGATCAACAGTGGCACCGGACTTATTTTCAATTTATCCGCCAGACTCAATGCGACCGGTGCCAGCAGTAGCACAACGGCGACATTTTCCACGAACATCGAAATAATGCCTGACAGTGCGCACAGGATCAGCATAGCAACACGTGTGCTTTTAGCCTTATCAACCAACCATTCGGCCATAACTGCCGGAACACGTGACATCATAAAAATCTCGGCCAGAATCAAGGTGCCGAAAAAAAGGCCCATGACATTCCAGCTGATTTTGCTGAAGAGTGCTTCATGCCAGGTCAATACGCCGGTCACAACCAGAAGTGCGCCTCCGGCACAAGCGACCCACGAACGTCTTCCCGGCAAGAAAACGAATAAAACATAGCAGAGAATAAATACGGCCAGACTGATCCATTCTTTTGTCATAAAAGCTCCAAAGTTCAAAAATTACCGACCCAGTTTCGCATCATCCCAGGACGCTGGGTCATCCAGAGATTCCAGATGACTGAACACGGTAGCATCCGATAAGGCAGCGCAAAGATCGGCTTCTATGCGCTCCAGTAATTGATGCCCGCGAGTGACCGTCCACGTCCCCGGAACCAGAAAATGAAAAGAGACGAATTGTTGAGATCCGGACTGCCGGGTGCGCAAGGCATGGTATTGCGCACCATCTTCCAGATGAGACTCCAGAATACGCAAAATTTTCTGCTGTTCCTCAGCGGGAATCGCCGTATCCATGAGTCCCAATACTGAATTTTTTATAATACGAACGCCGGTCCAGACAATATTCAGAGCCACCAGTATGGCGACAATCGGGTCTAACCGCGTCCAACCCGTCAACGCCACCGCGCCGACACCGATAAGAACGCCCGCCGAAGTCCATACATCGGTCAATAAATGATGCGCGTTAGCTTCCAGCGTAATCGAGTTGTGCCGTTTTCCTGCCCGAAGCAGGATCAAGGCAACCACTAGATTCACACCGGCTGCGCCAACGGAAACCGCCAAACCCAGCCCGATCTGTTCAAGCGGCTGGGGTGTCATCAGTCGCCGAACGGCCGCCACAGCAATGCTCGCCGCCGCAACCAAAATCAGGCTTCCTTCTACGATGCTCGAAAAATATTCAGCTTTGCTGTGTCCATAGGGGTGATCTTCATCTGCCGGACGGGCCGCGACCGTTAACATCGCCACGGCCATCAGTCCGCCCGCCAGATTGACCATCGACTCCAGTGCATCGGAAAGCAAACCAACTGAATCCGTGAGGAAATACGCAACAACCTTCAGCCCCATAGTCAGCATGGCCGCAGCCACCGACAACCATGCAAAGCGGGTCAAGGTCGAACGATCTGTTGTACATGTCATGGTTTAAAAACTTCCGGTTAAATAGGTTTGATAAAAACGGCCGTAAAAATACGGTTCTACTGCGCTCCTGCCCAGAAAAAAGCGTCCAACTACCCGTAATAGTTTAAAACGGCTTTGATTTGATCTGCGACCCCTGTCATAATGCCAAACTTTAAACCTACGGAAACTCGCACTCGATGACCACCTTACTTTTTTTAAAAACATTATTACTGGGGCTGATTGAAGGAATCACCGAATTTCTCCCGATTAGCAGCACGGGGCACATGATCTTAGCGAATGAATTCATCCGTCTTTCTGAGGATCCTGTATTTACAAAGGTCTTTGAGGTCTTCATTCAGTCGGGAGCCATTCTAGCAGTCGTGGCACTCTTCTGGAAAGAACTATGGCCCTTTGCCGGAACCCAGACCGCGCGGCGCAACAAATGGCTCCTGTGGGCAAAAACCATCGTGGCTTTTATGCCGATCGCTGTCATCGGCTTACTCTTTGACAAATTCGTGAAGCAATACCTCGACACACCCGTCGTCGTCGCGGCGGCGCTGATCTTTTACGGCATTCTCATCATCATCTTCGAACGGCGGCACCGAATTAACCCTACCGCGCTGGATTCCATCGACGCGCTTACTTTCCGCACCGCATTCCTAATCGGGCTTGCGCAGTGCCTCGCGCTTGTTCCCGGAACCTCCCGCTCAACCGCCACCATCCTCGGTGGTATGATACTGGGATTAAATAGAACGCTAGCCGCTGAATTCTCCTTCTTTCTGTCCATCCCCACCATCGCCGCCGCTTCGGTCTTTGTACTGCTCAAAAACAAATTGGCCTTCTCAACAACCGAATACCTCGTACTCGGCATCGGATTTTTGGTCTCTTTTGTTATAGCCGCCGCCGTCATCAAATGGCTGATGTACTATCTGAGGAAACACAGCCTTATTCCGTTCGGTTGGTACCGGATTATTCTGGGGCTAATTGTCCTCAGCTGGTGTTTCATGAAATAGCCGTATTTTAAACTTGGGTCGTCTATCTAGCTAATAGCCGGAAAATTCACTTTAGAGGTGCTTGCCTATGTGCATCAATTTGGAAAAATGGAAGCAATAGGTCTTGCATGCTATAGAGACCGATATTTTTATTCAGAAGATGTTCAGCCGCAAACAGCACGCCATTACCAAAAGCTTCCCGCGATATGGATTCATGCTTGAGACGAACCGTCTGGTAAGGAAATCCGAATAAAATTTCATGAACTCCGATAATCCCGCCGGCCCGAACGGTTTTGATTAAGTTTTCCGGTAGCTCCAGCGCTTGCGCAATCTTTTTGGCTGTACCTGATATCTCGGGTTTATTTTTGAAATGTTCCTCAATGATTTCAATATCCGTGTACGGCGCGATGTTTTTAAGAATTTTGGCGGCAATGATCAAAAAATTGATGCCTATTGTAATGTTAGGAGACCATAGAACTTTTGTTTTTTCAGCCAATTTACTCACCAGTCGAAGCTTCTCATCCGAATACGAAGAGACGGCGCTGACAATCGCAATGCCCCGATCAGCCGCAGCTTCTCCATAATATTCGATGCCGCTTTCTGAAGAAAAATCGATAATGACATCAACCGGCATCTGATCAATCAACTGACCCGCATTGAGTTCCTCTTTCGAGTAAATTAGCCCCGGCCTATCAGACTGAATACCGAGAAACTCGGGTACAGATCTGTGTTCCAGCAACGTCGTTTTACGAACCACCCACTGCAAATTTACCGTTTTGCTCTCGAGCAAAACAGTGGCGACCGCTTTACCCGTTTTACCAAAACCTATTAATCCTACTTTCATGACACACCACCCCATTTTGTTTGCGCAAAAAACGCAGTTCAATGGATGGCGGCCCGACCATCTCGATACCTGCAGGAGCATTCTGCTCCGGCACCCAGAAGATAACAGCGCAACCGCATCGTTGTTGCGCGATGCGTAATATGCAGATTGTTTATCTTATCCGCAACCATTTATCGCGCATAGAATACAAGCTTGTCAGGAGGCTTGGCAGCCGCTGCGAAGGATTTCAAATCCTTCGGACGCTTCGGGCGAAATCACAGCTGTGATTCGCATGTGCGTTTTCAGACGGGTAGTTGCTTTAGGAACCCATTCGCGCTTTCCGTCCGTGCAACGCACAAGAATACAGCCGGATGGAAGTCCCAACGAACGTACTTCGAGATTTTCAAATGGAGAGCTCGCTTCGATGACAAACTCTGCAACCGCTGGCTCATCAATAAGAGCCGAAGTTCCGCTGCGTTTCAAATCGCGTTCAAGCAGTGCTTCATAAATCGGCGTATCTTTCATTAATTCAGCGACCGCATAGGCGCAAAAGCAACTGATCAGCAATGGTAGCATTTGTGAATAGTTGCCGGTCATTTCCGTAATAAGCATCACACCGGTCAGAGGAGCACGCACAATAGCCGTAAAATAGGCGGCCATTCCGACGACCGCGAAAACAGCAGGAACTGGGGCTATCTCCGGAGCAATACTATGTGCCGTCTGTCCGACAGCCAGCCCCAGCAAAGCGCCGAGTACCAGCAGCGGCGCAAAAATGCCGCCAGGAACACCGGTCCCGTAACTGACCGTGGTCAGCACAAACCGGACAAGAAACAAAACCGGAATGGCTCGAAACAAAAAATTTCCGTTGAGAGCGGTTTCTGCCAATTCGTTTCCGCTGCCGATGACAGCAGGAGAAAACCAGCCGGCCAGTCCAACCGCTCCACCGACAGCCATAATAGCCGGAAGCGCAAAGCGGGATGGAATTTTCGCGAACAGGTTCAACGATGTGAGCAAACTGCGATTAAAGAACACTCCGAGTCCGCCGCATACAACGCCCAGTAGAACAAACACCGGAAGCGAAGTCAGCGGCGGTACAGCATAGGCCGGTATGGTAAAAACCGGAAATTGTCCCGCACCAATACGCGCAACAACATCCGCAACGGCGGCGGCCAGAAAAGTAGCCCCGAAGACCACTGGCTGAAAATCACGACGGACTTCTTCCAGTACAAACACCAGTCCCGACAGCGGCGCATTGAAGGCTGCGGAAAGTCCCGCGCCTGCTCCTGCTGAAATCAACGCTAACCGTTCGCGCGGCGAAACCTTAAGTCCACGCGATAGCGCGTCCCCCACAGCTCCACCCATTTGAATTGTCGGTCCCTCACGTCCAAGCGCCAGTCCGCTTCCGATCGCCAATATTCCGCCAAAAAATTTAATCGGCAGGATTCGTTTCCACTCCAATTTACGGAACCGTTGCAAAACGGCTTCCAGATGAGGTATGCCGCTGCCTCCAGCTTCCGGAGAAAAACGACGCGTGAGAACAGCCGCCAATCCGGCTCCGGTCACCGTAAAAACCACAGGAAAAACCCACCCCCACATCGGATAACTTTGAGAGCGAACGATAAATTCATTGCGCAAAGTATCCAAGAAGGTCAGCGAAAGGCGAAAAAGTATGGCGACCACACCAGCACAAAACCCCACCAGCGCAGCACGAGGAAAAATCCAGCGCCGTTGTTTTCGAATATCAAAGTACTGCTGGATCTCAGAGCGTATGGCTTCACTCTTAAAACTGGGAAATGGAAACGGCATGCTGCGCTGCTTTTTATTTTTCATCGGACTGTTTTTCTACACCGATCAGGCGTCCTTGAAAAGTAAATGCTTCCGTTTCGTTTATTCACGCAATACACATGCAGGCCGAATATCGCGGATATTTAACTGGATGGTCGTACGACCGTTCCAGGTATTTTCCTGAAGCGTGAAGGCCACGTCAATTAATCCAGCAGGCAGTTTTTCCGCCAGATTAAAACCAATCGCTTCGCGACTGGTTTTCCCGTCGGAAAGCGTCAGCTTAAGATGCTTTTCCTTAAGAATGCGGCTATCAATCGCTTTCACTCCGCAAACGACCCAGACTGGCTCTAAATTATCCTGCCCGAACGGACCGGTTCGTTTAAGCCCAGCCATCAGCGCTTCATCGGCCTCAGCCAGCAAAACGGCGCGGTCTATTTCGAGCACCGACCTCAAGTCAGCATCCCGCAGTTTCTCAGCGACCGCTTCATTAAAGCGAATTTTAAAACTTTCCAAATTCTGTTCTTCAACTTCAAGTCCGGCGGCCATGGCGTGTCCGCCGAACTGTTTCAAAATATCCGTGCAAGCCGTGAGTCCAGTGAGAATATTATAGGCATCAATACTGCGACAAGAACCGCGTCCGCTGGCACCATCCATACCGATCACCGCGACAGGTCGGTTATAACGTGATACCAACCGTGAAGCGACAATGCCTATAACTCCGGGATGCCATCCTTCACGGGCGATAACGAGCCCAAAGTTTTTTGTTGCGTCGAAATATGAATCAATTTCTTCGATGGCCTCGCGGATAATATCCTTTTCAATCGCCTGCCGCTCACGATTGGCGCTATCCAGCACTTGCGCCAGCTCATCGGCTCGCGCGGGTAAATCCGTAAGAAGCAATTCCAGTGCAGCATCGGCGCGCCCTACCCGTCCGGCGGCATTAATACGTGGGCCAAGAGCAAAACCGGCGTGCCACGTTTCGACCGCGCCAACGATACCGGCTAGTTTTTTAAGCGCATTCCAGCCTGCCCAGCAGGAATTTTCCAAAGACTGGAATCCGGCACGCGCCAGTGCACGGTTTTCACCGAGCAACGGCACCACATCAGTAATGGTGGCGACGGCGACAAAATCGAGATACTTCCGCAGATCAACGGCCGAAGAAGCCACGCAACCATTGCCGCGTCCATCTTTAATGAGTGCGTGGCAAAGTTTAAAAGCAACACCAGCCCCGGCGAGAATACGTGCCGGATGGTTTACAGCGAGTTTCGGATTCACCACCGCGACAGCGGGAGCGACCTGCCCGCCGGATTCATGATGATCGGTAATTACAACATCCACCCCGGCGGTACGGGCATTATCGACGGCGGTGACGGATCCCGTACCGCAGTCCACTGTAACAACAAGCGACGGTTTATGCGCGGCGATACAGGTTGCTAAAGCGTCTACGGAGAGACCGTAACCATCGTCCATACGACTTGGAATAAAAGCAGACACCCGACCGCCCAGTTCACGCAGAACGCGTACCAGCAGAGCCGTACTGCAAACACCATCCACATCGTAGTCGCCAAAAACGGTTATCTTTTCGCCATCGGCGAGTGCGCGGCGGATGCGCGCGACGGCTTTATCCATATCCGGCAGATCAAACGGATCGCTCAGTGTAGAGAGCGCTGCGCTCATGAAGATTTCAGCCTCTTCCGACGTTTTACAACCGCGCTGAACTAGCAGAGCCACAAGTGGCTTCGGCAGATTTTCCAAGGTTTGGAAAAACTGCTCTGTCAGTGCGTCGTCGCACGGTTTAAATTTCCAGATTTTTGACATTTTCAAAAAAAACAGCGTCCCGAAGCTTCGGGACGCTGCTTCAACACAATGGATACTGAGCCGTTATACCTTGATCTGCTTCTCTCTGTGAAAGAGCAATGCCACCGGTGTGGCAACATAAATGGACGAGTAGGTTCCCACCACGATCCCGATGAAGAGCGTCAACGCAAAGTCGTTGATGGCTCCGCCGCCAAAAACCAGTAGCATAATCACCGTTAATAGTGTCGTCAGCGAGGTCAGCACCGTACGAGACAGCGTCTGATTAATGCTGTGGTTGGAAACCTCCACATACGAATCCTTACCGGCATGCATCAGTTTGATGTTTTCCCGGATACGGTCGAACACCACGATCGTGTCGTTAACGGAATAACCGACAATGGTCAGGAGCGCGGCAATTGTTGTCAGATTGAGTTGGCGACCCATCAGGCAGAAAATGCCGATGGTAATCAGTACGTCATGAAAGGTGGCGACAATGGCTCCTATGGCAAATCCGAACTCAAAACGGAACGCGATATAGATTGTAATGCCGAGCATGGCCAGAAACAGCGACATAGCACCTTTTTTCTTCAGCTCGGAACCGATCTGTGGGCCGACGGTGTCATTAGCGATATCCTTATAACCCTGCGCCGCAAAAGCGGTCTTAATGCTGTCCGTCGCTGTATTGCCGTTTTCATAGGCGACTTTGACTTCCAGTGTTTCCTTGGCATTACCGCCGACATCGCCCAACTCCCCGTGATACTGAATCGAGGCATCCTTGATACCGGTCTGCGTGAGCACCGCACGAACAGCATCCACCGGCTGTTTCTGATCGAATGCAAAAGTGATCGACGAGCCGCCGGTAAAGTCCACCCCAAAGTTGCCCGTTCCTTTCTGGAATAAAAAGATCCAGCTCACAATAATAATTCCCCAGGAGAGGCCGATGGCGATAAACCGCTTACTCATGAAATCAATCTTAGTTTGACCAAAAAATGAAAACATTTTGATGGTTTTTAGTTTCGTCTTCTGTGCCAGCGTATCAAGCAACAGGCGGGTGAAAACCAAAGCCATCAGCATACTGACGAGAATACCGGCCGTCAGCGTTACCGCAAACCCGCGGATGGCACCTGAGCCCTGCCAGAATAGAATAACAGCCGTCAGCAAGGTGGTAAGGTTGGAGTCAAAAATAGTACTGAAGGCCTTATCGTATCCGGATGAAATGGAATTGATCAGACTCTTACCCACGGCTAACTCTTCGCGAATACGCTCATAAATTAACACGTTAGCGTCCACCGCCATTCCGAGGGTGAGCACGATACCGGCGATACCGGGCAGTGTCATCACGGGAAGACCCGCCGACGCACCAGCGCCGGCAGAGAAAAGGCTGAGTACGCCCGAGGAGAACCACATACCGAACGGTAGCAGCACCATCAGCAACAGCAACGAAACATTCGCGACCACTCCGGCCAGCAGATAATAGCCAGCCATAAAAACGAATACCGAAATTCCGCCGTAGATACAGGCGCGCATACCGCTGTCGATGGAGTCTTTACCGAGCGACGGATCAACTGTGCGCTCTTCAATAATTCTGACAGGCGCAGGTAACGCACCGGCACGCAGGACATTAACCAGACGGGCGCACTCATCCACCGTGAATGAACCGGTGATCTGGGCGCTACCGCTGTAAATGGCGTCTTGAATCGTTGGAGCCGAATAAAGCTTACCATCCAAAATGATGGCCAGACGACGACCCGTGTCGCTGTTCAGATTATTCTCACCGCGCGGCGCATAGGCGGCTGTGACTTTTCCGAAACGCTCGCCTCCGGCTTTATTAAACGTGAGACCGATGTAAGGACGATTATACTGATCGTAGTCCACACGAGCATCTTTAAGTGCCGACCCAGTAAGCTGCTTACGCACTTCGATATAGGCTGGCTTATAAACTGTAGAGCCATCCGGCAAACTATCTTTTTCGAGCATAAACTCGGCACCCCGTTTAGCGCCGAAACGCTTCAGCTCTTCCCAAAATGTACGGTCAAGGGCTTTATCTTCAAGCACCTTGCGGTCACGCACATAAACTGGATTATTGCCAGACCGCACTAGACTGAAGCCGGGCGGTGTCAAACCAGCGGAAAAAAGTTCGTTCACCCAAACATCGCTTTCGGCATGCACCAGACGGAATTCAAGGAACGCTACGCTTTGGATAGAGGCTTTGGCTTCCGT
The DNA here is from genome assembly GCA_038213895.1 of Kiritimatiellales bacterium. Taxonomy (GTDB): domain Bacteria; phylum Verrucomicrobiota; class Kiritimatiellia; order Kiritimatiellales; family Tichowtungiaceae; genus Tichowtungia. The sequence continues at coordinate 9,104 of JBBQSL010000054.1, forward strand.
ACGTTTATTCACATCCACGCCGGGCAGACGAATGACAATTCGGTTGTCGAGCAACGGATAGATTTCCGGCTCGGCAATCCCGAGGCCATCTACGCGACTACGAATAACTTCCAACGCCACGCCCTGTGTCTGCTTAACTTCCGCTTTAACCGCCGCATCCAAGGCCAGCCCTTCAAGTGTAGCATCTTTTTCCAGCACATTTTTACGGACTTCTGCTTGATCCACTTCCACGGTAAAGCTCGTTCCGCCTTTAAGATCGAGTCCAAGTTTTACCTTTTCCTTAAACGGAGTCACCAGCGCCAGCGACCACGCGGTTAGTGCAATCAATAACAGCCACTTCCACATTGCGTTTTTGTTCATAATAAAATTCCCGCTGGATTAAGCCTTTATGTCAGAAGGAAGCTCACCTTTCTCGTCCAGAACCTGAGAAACAGCACTTTTCAGCACCTCGATTTTTGTTTTTTCTGCGATACAAACAATCAAGGTTTTATCCTTTACGTTGGAAATCTCACCGATAATTCCGCTGGTAAGAAGAATCCGGTCACCGCTTTTAACCGCTCCGATCAAAGCCCGACGTTCTTTTTCACGGCGACGCTGAGGACGAATCATCACGAAATAAAAAATGGCGACCATAAACACCATCCAGCCGATGGTGAAACCCGGTGAAGACTGACCCGGCTGTCCTTTTGCGCCCGGAGGCGGTGTCATAGCAATTGTCTGTGAAAACATATTTTTCTCCCTTACTTTTTACAAAAAACACGAAGGCGAACATGCTAGAGTCCGCCACCGTCCTTTGCAAGCTAGAATCCCGTCGTTTACTTATTTCTTGAAAGGTCGTCATAAAAGGCAGCTGTGGCCGCCGACATGTAGGGAATCAGCCAGATAAAACCGATGCCCAGGGTTAAAATGGCAAGTAACTGCCAGCCGATAAAGCGCGTCCAGAGAAGTCCAAGCGGCCAATAGTTATCTTTCATCAGCTCAACACTACGGCGGATCGCCTGCCGAGCGCGAACCGACGGATCATCGGCCACAATATAGAGCACAAGGTAATAGCGCATCTGGAGCAGAATTAGGAAACCAAACATGATTAGAATTAGAATGGCAGGCAAAGCCCACGCCGTTCCAGTGAAAATCGTTGCTGGACCGAGATGGAGAACTATTGTCAGCAAAGTAATAAGAATGCCAAATGGAAGCATCCAGGCAAAAATAATCAAACAAACCAGCATGTAGGCGCACCATGAAGTGCCAAATCTGTTGAATCCTTCAAAAAGCTGACTCAGCGGGTTGTCTTGTCTGCGCACGGTCGCCAGAAAATAGACATGAAGACCCACCACCAGCGGCGCGGCAAAAACCAGTTGTAAAAGCCCAAAAGTAAACGGAACCTTGCTCATGCCAACACTCAGAACTAGGTATACAAGCATTACGCCGATAGATTTCCCCCAGTTACCGGACATTCCGGCACGGGCGGCAGCGGTCAGGTCACGAATAGGCGTCATATTTTTCATGCGGTTTCTCCTTATCAAACAGCCGTGGAATGATGGAATACTGGAATGATGGATCGATGGATCATTGAAAATAAAAAACCAACCTCTTTCGTCTCTCCTCTTCCATTATTCCAATATTCCTTTTTTCCATTATACCACAACTTCAAGAGCTTTATCAATATCTGGAACAGCGGAAAGCAGTTTTTGCGTGTAGGAATGCTGCGGACTGTCGCAAACCTGATCGGATGTGCCGGTTTCGACGATTTCGCCTTTGTACATGACCGCGATGCGGTCGCTCATTTCGCGGACTACAGCAAGATCGTGGCCGATAAAAAGATAAGCCAATCCGCGCTCGCGCTGAATCCGCGTTAATAACTGAATGATGTCCGCCTGCACGGAAACATCGAGAGCGGAAACCGGTTCGTCAGCCACCAATAATTTCGGTTCCAGCGCCAGTGCGCGGGCGATGCCGATACGCTGACGCTGTCCGCCGCTGAATTCATGAGGGTAGCGTCCCATCCAATCCGGGTTGAGGCCAACATCCTCGAATAGTGCAGCAACCCGATCCCTCCGAGCGGAGCGTGATGCTCCGAGCCCATGAACAAACAGAACTTCTTCAATGGCCGCACCAACACTCATGCGCGGATTGAGCGATCCGAAAGGATCTTGGAAAACCATCTGCGCCTGACCGCGGAATTTTTTGAGTGCCGCGCCTTTGAGAACATGAACACTGCGCCCCTCAAAAGTCACTCGTCCGGAAGCAACCGGCTCCAGCGCGAGAATCGCGCGCCCAAGCGAGCTTTTACCGCAACCGCTCTCGCCGACTAGCCCAAGCGTCTCGCCCGCCGCTAGCGACAGACTGACGCCGCGCACGGCTTCGAATTCGCCGTAACAGACGCTCACCTTTTCAACTCTCAAAAGCGTATTCATATTTTTTACTACGAAGAGCACTGAGACTCAGAGAAATCTTCTGCTCGTACCTCTATACTACTATCCGTAATTTTCTTATTTTTTCTCAACCGCGGCACGGCGGCCAGAAGTTTTTTGGTGTAGTCGTGCTGAGGAGTCCGCAAAACGGTTTTTGTTTCGCCAGACTCAACGATCTTGCCGTTTTTCATTACATAAACGCGGTCGGCGGTGTTGGCGACAATGCCGAGGTTATGGGTAATCAGCAGAATAGAAAGTCCGCGTTTTTCGCGCAATTCGACCAGTAGATCGAGAATCTGCTTTTGAACGGTGACATCGAGCGCGGTGGTCGGCTCGTCGGCGACCAGCATTTCAGGATCGCAGGCCAGCGCCATGGCGATCATGACGCGCTGTTGCATACCGCCGGAAAGTTCATGAGGATAGGCTTTAGCGGTACGCGCTGGATCGGGCAGTCCAACCGAGGTGAGTAGTTTCGCGACTTCCGCTTTCACGTTGACACCCTTGCGGTGCAGGCGGATCGCCTCACCGATCTGCCAGCCAACCGTATAAACCGGATTCAGCGAAGTGGCGGGCTCCTGAAAAATATAGGCAATGCGTGCACCGCGCAGGTTCCGAAGTTCGGAACGTTTGAGCGTCAAGATATCCAATCCTTGGAAAACTATTTTTCCTCCGGCAATCCGCGCGGCAGGTTCTGGAATCAGCCTAGCCAACGAAAGTGCGCTGATACTCTTACCGCTGCCGCTTTCGCCGACCAGTGCCACGATTTCGCCGGGAAAAATCTGAAAGTCCACGCCGTCCACTGCGCGGACAGGGTTGGCGACGGAACCGAAGTAAACTTCGAGACCTCGGACATCGATCAACGGGTTGGTAGTTGTTTCACTCATTCAATAAAACTCTAATACGTAATTCGTAATACGTAACTTAAAACCTGATACATCTGACTCTGAATTACGCATTACTCGTTACGCCTTACGCATCCCTACCTCATCCGATGAATAAACAGCGGACTGGCCGCGCCGAAAACAAGAATTGGCAACCAGCCGCCGAGCCACGCCGCGATAATTTCCTGTTTGCCAAGGCTCTGAGCGGTGAGCTGCAGGATATAAAAACCAAAAAACAGAACCATGGTCGCCATGATTCCGGCCAGCGCGCCCCGCCGTCCAGTATGCGCACCGATCGGCACGCCGATCAGGGTAACGATAAGACAGGTGAAAGGTGCGGCGAGACGGCTGTAGTAATCAACCTTCAATCGGGCTCGGGTGTTGCTCGACAGATCTCTTTTTGAGTGCAGATAATGACGCATTTCGGATGCAGAGAGGTATTGAGGATCTTTGATCTCCGCCATGAAGGTTTGTGGAGTTTCCCACAGGTCGCGCATTTCCCGCTGGAGAATGATTTCGGGCGGTCCGGACAAATCGCCATTTTCTTTGTAGGCTTGGGCGGTGATATTCATGAACCACCAACGTCCATCAAGCCAAAGTACTTTTTCGGTCATATACTTGACCATATCCGAACCATCGGGTCGCTGCTCAATCAGCTCCACATTAAACATAGAACCGTCACGCGTATCGAGTTTCTGCACCATCCAGACATGATTACGATTTTTGAGTGCCATCGTACGGGTAAAGAAAATTTCGTTATTACGGCCGGACTTCTGATATTCCATGAATTTTTCGGCGCGCCAGGCCGCATTCGGAGCAATCTTCTCGTTGATTAAAAATGTAAACAGACTGGCCAGAACTCCAACTCCGATGAACGGCATAACGATGCGATAAATGCTGACACCGCCCGAACGCATGGCGGTAATTTCGCTATGTCGGGTAAGATGAGAAAGGCTGTAAAGCATGGCCAACAGCAGACAAGCTGGCAAAATAAGCACCGTAACGGGTGGTAAAACCTGAGTGTAATAATAAAGAATTTCGAGTGGACGGATACCGCTCTCCAGAAAGTCACTAAAATTATCAAACAGGTCACTGATGATAAAAAGCAGGCTAAATCCGAGCAGACAGTAAATCAGCGGGAACAACAGGCTTTTTAGTAGGTATCGAGTAAGAATTTTCATAAATCGGGCACTACCCTAGCGGGAAAGACACGAACTCGCAAGTTTGGAAGCAAACGTAACGAGTAATGCGTAATTGGGAAGAATTCCAAACCGCCGGAGTTGGTAAATTACGTATTATTTCTCACGCATTACTTTCTCTAACCGCATCCAGCGCCACATGTTCCTCTGGCTCGTCTATCGTCAAAAGACGCGGCCCAGCCCATACAATCATCCACGCGCCTAGTGGCGCTGTGAAGAGAATACTAAGCACGGCAACGGCCAGAATGACGTTTCCGGGTGCCGGATCACGCCCCATCTGAATCATCGCCGCCAGCGGAACCGCCCCGATGGCAGCCTGAACCGTCGCCTTCGGCAAGTACGCAATTACCGCGAACAGCCGTTCGTTCCGGCTCAGCGGACTGCGGATCAGGCAAAGCAGAACGCCTGCGCTGCGGGCGATCAGTCCGCAGGCAATCAATCCGAGACCCGCCAGACCGGCATCCAGTGCCACGGGAATATTCACCTGCGCGCCGACCAGCGTGAACAGCAGGATCGAGGCGAAAACCCAGACCTTTCCGAGCTTGGAAGAAATCTCATGAGCCATGTTCTCGCGCTTTTCCAGAATGATGAAGCCAAGGGCCATCACGGCCAGTAGCGCCGCAAAGGGAACCGCTCCTTCTAGCAGTTGCTGTACGCGCACCAGCAGGATCGAAACGCCCACCACAATCAGAGCCCGTTTGGTTGCACGAGGATTGAATTTTTCAAAAAGACGGTAAAGACCCCAGCCGAGCAGCAGGCCGACGCCGACGGCCAGCAGGATAGAAATGGGAATACCGACCAGCGCCCGGCTGAGCTGCACCGATTCTCCTTTATAAAATCCGAGAAAAACTGAAAAAAAGGTAATGGCGAACACATCATCAATTGATGCTGCGCCGAGAATCATCGTCGGAATCCCTTTCTTTGCTCCGCGTCGTTCCTCGATGAAGCGGATCATCAGGGGCACCACCACGGCAGGAGAAACTGCGGCCAGAATAAAACCGAGTAGTGCAGATTCTAGATGAGTCAGCGGCAGAAAACGGGGTCCAAGCAACGCAATGGTGCTTCCCTCGCAGATTCCCGGGATACACGACAGTAGCAACGTCTGCTTCCCGACCTTGGAGAGCGCCTCGCGACTTAGTTCGAATCCGGCGCGTAACAGGATAACAATCAGCGCCATCATTCGCAGATCGAAAGAGACGTCCATAAAATCCGGTGCCAGCCAGTTCAAAACAAACGGCCCGGCCAGCACACCCAGCAACAGCATTCCGACCAAACCGGGGAAATGAAGCTTTCGGAATAACCAATCCGCCAGCAACCCCAGAATAATCAGTTCAGCAATGCTTACGGCCATTATTATCCCCGAGATAATTCAATCGACCGGGTTTGGGCGGCCAATAGGGCCTGCACAATCGCTTGTTTGACACCGGCACTATCGAGTGAACGAATGGCCGCTTCAGTAGTCCCCCCCTTAGAGGTTACCTTAGCACGCAACACATCTGCAGCTTCACCGGAGTCGTCCATAAGCCGAGCCGCGCCTTCAACCGTTTTTAAGGCCAACTTCCGAGCCGTTTCTTTGTCCAATCCCATTTTTTCTGCGGCTGCAAGCAAGCCTTCGAGCAGATAAAAAACATAAGCCGGACCTGATCCACTCAGCGCTGTTACCGCATCCAGATCATTTTCTTCAACACGCACCGTCAACCCGACACAGTTTAAAATGGCCTCAGCAATTTCAAGATCGGCTTCATCGGCATTTATACCGGACACAATAGCCGAAGCGCCCTGCCCGACCAGTGCTGGAGTATTCGGCATAACGCGCACTACACGGTGTTTTCCGCCCAGCTCCGCTTCAATCTTTGCCGTTGGAATTCCTGCCGCGATGCTGATGATAAGTGTTTCAGCACGAAGCACCGGCGCGATTCCTACGAGAACCTCCGTCATCAGTTGCGGTTTCACCGCCAGCACAACAATTTCAGCGTTTTTAACGACGCGATTATCTGTAGACGTTGAAACTCGGTATTCTTTTGCAAGATCATCAAGTCGCTCCGGACGGACATCCGTCATAATGATTTTTTCCGGCGCACAGAAACCGCCAGTTACCATGCCACTAACAATGGCTTCCGCCATATTGCCCGCGCCGACGAATACTACTTTCGATTCCATGATCATAGAACTTCTCCTTGACTTGATGTTAAACAGGTCAGCCGAGAAGAGAAAAGAATTTCGGTAGATTTTTCGCCTCGCTCTGAAAGGACAGATCGTGTTGGGAGCGGCGATCTGGTTGTAAGACATGTTTTTCGAGGTTGGAAACGAGGGAAACGCGATTCCTCGGTAAAGGGGAAAAGAGGCCAATGAATTTTAGAAAACAACTACACCCTCTCTTTTCAATTTCTACAAAAAAACCTTGATTATAAACATCATTGGCTGACACCTTTTTTCGATAATTTTTTATATTTTTCCGTTCGTTTCACACGACGTTTAATATCCAAACGCACGGCTTTTGCAGCAGGCTCGAGAGTTTCCAGCACGCTCGGAGTTTCCAATCGGTAGATCACTTTAGTCATCACTCGACGATCACTAACAATTCCAACCCGTTTCAGCATGGCTTAATATCGCGATACATTAGACTGATTAATCGTCCCTAACGCACACAAATCGCTCACGCAAAGATCATTTTTGTGCAAAGCATCAATAATCAATATACGCATGGGATGAGCCAGCGCCTTTAACACCTTGGCTCGTTCTTTTGCCTGTTGATAATTCATATATTTATACATTATGCGCATATGCGCATAATGTAAACGAATATTGTGCATAAAAACATGCCGCCTGAAGGCGGAACTATACCGTTTCAGTCGAAAACAAAGTTCGTAGTTCCGCCTTCAGGCGGGTCGTTGCCAAGGGATTCATGTCTGCTGAATCCTACTAACTTAGTACCATTCGGAGCCGTCCGCCTACTTCATTATTTATTTTTTTTGGCTTAGCCGCGATTTCGGTTCCTACGCTCTTCAACCATCACTCTCGTTTCCCAAAGATGTCCGAGCCGATTCTAACGAGAGTGCTACCTTCTTCGATGGCAATTTCAAAATCATGCGACATGCCCATCGACAACTCTGGAAGCGGCGTGCCAGTTTCCTGCTGAAGTCGGTCGCGGAGCTTCCGAAGGTTGGAAAAATGGATACGCGCTTTTTCCGGATCAGGCGTAAACGGCGGAATGGTCATCAGTCCGTGCACTTCAACCCGCGAGCAACGATTCGCGGTTTCAATCAGTGCTGCAGCCCCTTCGGGCGAGCACCCTTCTTTCGATCCTTCGCCCGAGACATTGACTTGAATAAGTATGGGCAACGGTACGGCGGCATATTCGTCGAGCGCACCGAGCAGTTTTTCAGAATCAACGGAATGGATCATCCGAAAAAGTCCGGAGGCGGCTAGGCGGGCTTTATTGCTCTGCAAATGGCCGATAAAGTGCCAGTGCAGGTTTCCGGAACACCGGGAAATTTTGGACTGCGCTTCCTGTACCCGGTTTTCACCAAAGAGAATCTGTCCTGCATCGACCGCTTCAAGTACCGCCTCGACGGGCTTGGTTTTGGAAACCGCAATCAATTTTACGTCACTACGATTCCGTCCAGCTTTTTCACAAGCGGAAGCAATGCGGATTTCAACGGCTTCGAGGTTGTCGCGAATACTCATACTTTTGCGATCAGTTTAATAACCAGCATTTCAAGAATCAGCTCCTGAGGAACCCTGCTAGATACGAGCTGTTCGTGAGTTTTAAGCAGGCGTTTCTGGCAGCGAATCAATTCTTCGGCACTGTAATTTTTTGCCTGCTGTCCAAGTTTTGAGGTGCGAAACCAATGAATTTCGCGCGGATCTGACGTCATTTGCGCAAACAGTTTGTCCATGTCCGGATTATTGTTCCACTGGACGGCATTTGCACCGAATCCACTACTTATTTTGAGCCAGCCTTGATCAATATAGGCTCGGTACTGCATAAGATTGTGGTAGAGATTTTCAATGGCAAATATGATTCCGATGGGAGCCTCACCCTGAAAAATCAGCTGACGAAAAGATCTGAGCGCCTCGTTCAAGCGCCGTTCGCCAAGTGCGTCCGTGAAGTCCCAGGTAACGGCTTCGGCGGTCGAGGAGGTTATAGCTTTTACATCCTCCACCGTGATTTCTTTGCGGTCACCGATGTAAAGCGTCAGCTTTTCAACTTCCATGACGAGCTGGCGGGTGTCCATGCCAACTTTCTCGAGAAATAGGTCAAGCGCAGCAGCACCGATGCGGCATGAAGCTTTTGCAAAAAGTTCCTGCGCCCGTTCGCGAATGACTGGTTTCTTCTTATAATCCTGCTCGGGCAGATCATACGCCTTCACGGCACCGGCCGCTTCACAGACTTTGTAAAATGCAGAGCGACGATCCACACCGGGTGCCGAAATAATTAGATTCTGGCTATCGGGAAGTCCTTTTTTAATGTCCTCAGCCAGCTGGCCTAACAACACTTTAACCGCATCATTTTTGCTAACGACTGCGTCTTTAAAAATAGAGACGTCGCGAAACCAGACGGTTTTCTGTCCACCGAACAGTCCGACGGTACGTAGCGCCCCGATGCAGGTCTTAAGCGCGATCACCGCTTCGTCGATTGTTTTCACCTCGCCGTTAACGATTTCCAGACTGAGCGTTTGCTCGCTTTCTGGACAAAGCTTGTTCACAACCTGACGAGCGTTGTGACTCACCATGTATTCATCGGTTCCATGTATTAATTTTACGGCCACGGCTGAATTCCTTATTTGCTTTGACGGAGGATTTTAATCATATTCTCTCCCCATGAGCAACACACAGGGCGTTGGAATAATGGAATACCGGAATGATGGATTATTGATCCGTACAGTTCGGAGCCATTCTTTACTTCAACCCAACCTTCCACCATTCCAATCTTCCACCATTCCACGGCGGATCTCATGAACCGTCCACTCTGG
>JBBQSL010000055.1:0-18145 GCA_038213895.1 Kiritimatiellales bacterium
CTCGTGGTCTGTGTTGGCCAGCGCCCCGCAGGGCGACGTGCTTAAACTATGGGAGGGTCTTGGTTACTACAGCCGCGCTCGCAACCTTCATGCCGCTGCTAAAATCGTCTGCGCCGATTTTAAATGGATGTTTTCCAATGCTTGGAAAACATCGGCTGAAACTTGTGCCGCCAAGGGCGATAACGTGACGGGGACGTCGTGTTTACATTTTCTTATGAAATTTCCGGGGATTGGGCCGTACACAGCGGCCGCGATTGCCAGCTTGGCGTTCAATGCCGATGCGGCGGTGGTGGATGGCAATGTCATTCGCGTGTTGAGCCGTCTCTTTGCTTTTGACGGCGATACTCGGGATGCTAAGGGCAAGAAACAAATGCAGGCTTGGGCGGATGCGTTGTTGGTAAAGGGTCGCGCTGGTGAGTTTAATGAAGCGATGATGGAGCTCGGCGCAACGGTCTGTGTACCGAAAAACCCGAAGTGTCCGGCGTGTCCGATGCTGAATGTTTGCAAAGCCTATGCGGATGATGAGCCGCAAAAGTTTCCCGTGATGAAGAAAAAGAAAAAAGTTCCACATATTATCGTTGGCGCGGCGGTAACAATAAACCGGAAGGGTGAGGTGCTGATTGCCCAACGCAAGCAGGACGACATGCTCGGTGGGCTCTGGGAGTTCCCTGGTGGTAAGCAGGAGCAGGGAGAGACCATTCAGGAGTGTATTGTTCGTGAGCTACAGGAAGAACTCGGTATAAAAACTGTTGCAGGTGAACATTTTATGACCGTTGAGCATGCCTACAGCCACTTTACTATGACGATGCACATTTATTGGACCCAAATTATTTCAGGGCATCCGCGCCCGATTCATTGTGCAGATTATGCTTGGGAAAAAGTCCATAATCTCAGGAAATACGCCTACTCGAAAGCGGATCTACAGGTCGTTGAAAAGCTAATGCAGTCAGAATAGCATCCGGATCAGAAGAGCCGGTTCAATACGGAAGGGTGATCCTTTGCCCTCGAAGAAGTTGTGCTCTTCGATGAGGTGAATATTTAAATCAGTCCAGATAATGGATTCGCCGGTCGTCTGGTTTTCGAGCGTGGTGACCCGCTTATCGCAGCGGAACGGATGCGGCCATGGACAGATCAGCTGACCCTTGGCTTCGTCGATTCTGGCCCGTCTGTTGTCGGGAAGATCGACCCACATTCCAAGCCCCTTTTTTGCCTCAGAGGTGATTTTTCTCATTTTAGTGGTCAGTTCGGCGGGCGTGGAACCGCCGGCAGTGACCTGAGCGGTGTCGCGGTCGATGATTTCGGTCAGGTCGCGTCGGTCTTCACCAAAAAATCCGCCGGAGACGATCTGCGAGGAATGGAGCATTTCTTCGACCTGTTGCATCCGGGGCGTTTTTTTCATGGCGGGATTCTCCTGATTACGCAAATTTATCGTAGAAGATATGGTCTTCGGTGACGCCCAGTTCCTTGAGCACGGCGATGGAAGCGTCGATCATGCCGGGGCTTCCGCAAAGATAGGCTTCGCAGTCCGATGCCTTTTGAAAAGCGCTTCGTACGGCTTCCGTAACAAGGCCGGTTTCCCCGTCCCATTTTTCATTTGCGTCGGGCTTAGCGATGACGGGAACAAATTTAAAGTTCGGTAGTTTTTTTTCAAATTCCTCCATGAGGTCGCGCATGAACAGTTCTTTTACCTTGTTAGCACCGAAAAAGTAGGTGCATTTCCGGCTGATTTTTTCGCGGACCATCTGATAGAGAAGACTCTTTATGGGGGCCATGCCGGAACCGCCGGCGATAAAAATCATCGGAGCATCAGAGTCCGAGAGTCGGAAATTTCCGTAGGGGCCGTTGAGCTTGACGCTGTCGCCTTTTTTGAGTTGTTCGAAACAGTAGGTGGTGCAGATGCCGCCGGGCACGAGACGAATGATAAGTTCGATGGCGTTTTTGTCGGCAGCGTCAGAGGACATGGAGTAGGCTCGGTAAACTTCTTCGGTACTTTTGCCGTATTTGGGAGTGAGTATCTGCACGTACTGGCCGGGCGTGAAACGGATTTCGGCGGGTTCCTTGAGCGCAAAACGGAATTCTTTAGTGTCGTGCGTGAGATCGGTTATTTTGTCAACCACGGTCTCGTATTCTTTGACAAGAAAGAGCTCTTCAGGAATTTCGATGCGGAGGTTGTTGCGAATCTTGACCTGGCAGGAGAGGCGGATTCCGTTTTCGCGTTCTTCTTTGCTCAGATGCGGTTCTTCTGTCGGCAAAACCAGATCGGAGCCTTCAAGCACTTTGACTTTGCACAGGCCGCAGGTGCTACGCCCGCCGCAGGCACTGGGAATAAATATTTTTTCGGCAACCAGTGCAGACAGCAGGTCGATGCCTCCGTCAACGGTGATTTTTTTTTCATCATTGATGGTAATCTCGCACGGGCCGTAGTTGCGAAAAAACAGTTCCGAAACCGTCAGAAGCGCGGCAAGCACGGCACCGATAACACTGACGACGGCAACTGCGATGAGAATTTCCATCAGCATAAAAGTGTTCCTACTGCATGACTCCCGTAAATCCGATAAAGGCCAGTGCCATGAGTCCGGCAATGATCAGCGTGATGCCAGGCCCCTGCAGGCCACGAGGGACAACGTCGTTGTTCAGCCGCTGACGGATGCCGGCCATAGCGATAATGGCGAGGTACCAGCCGATGCCACTGCCCAGTCCGTAGCCGACCGTGACGATCAGGGAATAGTCGCGGATGATCATGAACAGGCACGCCCCCAGAATGGCGCAGTTGACGGTGATCAGCGGCAGAAAAATGCCGAGGGTCTGGTAGAGGCGTTGCGAGTAGCGCTCGATGACCATTTCGACAAACTGTACAAAAGCCGCGATGACGATGATAAAGATGATGAAACGAAAAAATTCCAGATGCATCGGTACGAGAATCCAGTGGTAAACCATCCAGTTGAGTGCGCAGGTGCAGGTCATGACAAAGATGACTGCGACTCCGAGACCGTTGGCGGCCTTGACTTCGCGCGAGACCGCCAGAAAAGGGCAGAGTCCAAGAAAATAACTCAGCAGAATGTTCTGCGTGAAGACCGCCGCGACACAGACGGTCAGGGCCTGTCCGATTTGGGCGTCGATGCTCATTTTTGTTTCTCCTCTATCCGGAATTGGATTTCGCGCATGATCCAAACGACAAAAGCTAGCATGAAGAAGGCCCCGGGCGGCATCACCATGATGATCCACTTATCCCATAGAGGCGTACTAAAGTAAGGCACCGGCATGCCGAGAAAAGAACCCATGCCGAGCACTTCGCGGAACGAGGCGATGATCAGCAGTACAAAAGAATAGCCGACCGCGTTGAAAAAGCCGTCGAGCGCAGCAACACCGACTTGGCAGTTTTTAGCACACGCTTCACAACGCCCCATGACAATGCAGTTGGTGATGATCAGCCCGACATACGGCCCGAGATTGCGGCTCATTTCCGGCCAGTAGGCTTTGAGTGCAACGTCCACGATGATGACGTAGAAAGCGATGATGAGCGTTTCCACCATCATGCGGATGTTGCGCGGCGTGAAATTCCGCAGCAGCGAGACGCTTACGGCGCTGAATGCCAGTGTGAAAATAAGCGCCGTACACATGACAAGCGTATTGAGTACAAGGTTGGTAACAGCCAGCGTGCTGCAGATGCCCAGCACCTGTCGGAACACCGGATTATTTTTCCACAGACCCTCTTTTACCAGCTCTTTAAGTTTTGTCATAACAGCTTCCGGGTTACGGGTTGAGTTTCTGCCGCCATTGCTTGACGCTGTCATTGATAATTGTAGCCAGCCGGACGCTGGTCTGGGTCGCGCCGGTGACGGCATTCACATCGTGTTCGCCCGCCGGTTGTCCGGGGCGTTTCATGGTAAGCACCTTTTCGCCGTCGGCCAGTTTTTTTCCATTGAACTGCTCGCGCCAAGAAGCCTTGGCGATTTCAGCGCCAAGACCGGGCGTTTCGGTTTGTTCATAAAATGCGATACCGGTGACAGTTTTTCTGTCTTCCGCCACACCGATTACCCCTTTGATCGAATCCCAGAACCCCTTACCGGCCAGCGGGACAGCGTAGGCCTGGTAGCCTCGGTTTTTCTTCATGACCCAGGCGTTTCCGGTTGCCGCTGAAGGCTGATCTACTTTGTCCATGAACTGTTGATGGATCTGTGCGCCGCTCATTCCTTCTTCGTAAAGATCAGGCAGAACCTGTAAAATTGCTTTTTCGAGTGCCAGTGTTTCGTTTGCTTTCACCTTTTCGCGCGTAGCGATACTCAGGCTAATGATGATTGCGCTGAAAAAAGCGGTAACGACAAACATGTAAAAGACAGAGAACCAGCGGTTGGTTTTCATGCCGCCGCCTCCCCGGTCTTCTTAGGAGATTTTAGTGACTTTACAGCATGGTCGATGATCGGTGCGAACATGTTGCCGATCAGAATGGCGAACATCAGGCCTCCATTAAAAATAGAAAAATTGCGAATAACCAAGGCGCAGATACCGATGATGATCCCGTAGATAATCCGCCCTTCTTTGGTTTTGGGCGAGCTCACCGGATCTGTCGCCATAAAAAACGCTCCGAGGAGGAATCCGCCGCCCAGCACCGCCGGTCCAGCGCCGGGAACCGGCGGGACGCCGAACCAATAGAGAATTTCGTTCAAGACGGCGTACGAGATAATAACCGACAAAACTGTGTCGCGGCTGGCGATCTTTTTAATGAACAGCCAGATGCCGCCGATAGAGATCAGAACGGCGCTGGTGGCTCCCATTGTGCCGCTGATTCGGCCGGACAGCATTTTTTCAGTCAGCAGGGAGCTTTGGATAACCACCGAATCTTCTTCGTCAATCTGATAGGGGATGGACTCACTGACCTGCTCTTCGGACGTTCTGGCAATCTTCAGGTTGCCAGCCTTGACGTAAGCCATTGGCGTGGCTGAGCTGACGGCATCGACGGTGGAGATTGTACTCCACTGTGACAGCGCCCCCAGCGGATCCTGTGCGGACGGAGCCCAGACCCCGGTCAGAGCAATCGGAAAACAGATATACACAAAACAGCGACCTGCCAAAGCTGGATTAAAAATATTCCGTGCAAATCCGCCGAACACTTCTTTACCCATCATAACCGCGAAAACTGTGCCGATGGTCAGGACGTGCCAGGGAACCGAGGGTGGCATCACCAGCGCCAGCAACGTGGTCGTTACAAATAACGCCTCGGTCACGGGCTTATTTTTACGGTGTTCAAAAAGATATTCGACGCCGAACCCGACCACCGCAGCCCAGCAGATCATGGCGAGACTGCGCCATCCGAAGTAATAGACTGCACCGGCAATGCAGGGAAGCAAGGCAAGCAACACCTGCCGCATGCTCTTTTGCTTCATTAACATGGCCTGTTTTTGTCCGTTTGGCATAAGTTGTTCTTTGTACGCCTGTAAATTATACATTTACTTTTATCAATACAGCCAGAAAATAGCCAGAAAAACAAAAGGAAGGGCATTGTTCTGCTTTCTAAAGCAATGACTGATTTCCCGCTCGAATCTGCCGCGTAAGAAACTGTAATTTGAATGCGGGTTATAAAAATTGTAAAAAAGGTTGATGAGGGGGGGTAAATGATATAGACAGTAGCCTCTTTTTCCGCGAACCAAAGTTCGCAACTTGGACTGGAGATGACAGAATTATGGCAACAAAAATACGTTTACGTCGAATGGGTACCATCAACAAGCCGTTTTATCGCATTGTGGTAGCCGATTCCCGCTTCGCAACAACCGGACGTTTCCTTGAAGCACTCGGTTGGTATGACCCGAAACAAAAAGGTGAAAATTTCAGCGTCAATGTTGAACGCGTTAATCACTGGATAGGCCTAGGTGCCCAGATTTCGAATACGGCCGCCAGCCTCCTGAAAAAAGCCGCGGCTGGTCAAGGCGTTCCTGTAGGCGCGGCGGCAGATAAAAAGTTTTCCGCGTTGGCCGCTTCTGTTGAAAAAGCCTCCCAACCGCAGGAGGCTTGATTATGAAGAAACTTGTAAAGCAGATGGTCGCCGCTCTGGTTGACCAGCCCCGTCACGTCAAGATTACCGAAATCAAAGGCGATAAAAGCATCGTTTACGAATTGCGCTGTCACGAAAAGGATGTTGGTAAGGTCATTGGACGTAGCGGAAAAACCGTTGGTGCCATGCGCACACTCCTTGGAGCGATTGCCGCCCGCGACGGTCGCCGCGCGATGCTCGAAGTGGTGGAGTAGGGGGATTGGATCATTGGAATGCGGGAATAATGGATTGCTGATTATTCTTCCCAATATTCCACCGTTCCTTTATTCCATCGTTCCATGCAAATCGACATCATCACTATTTTCCCTGAAATGCTCGACGGATTCCTCGGTCAGAGCATGATGAAACGTGCAGCCAAAGCGGGGCATGTCACCTTCAACGGCATCAACCTGCGCGACTTTGCCAGAGATAAACACCGCACAACCGATGACCGTCCATTCGGTGGCGGTCCCGGCATGGTTATGAAGCCGGAACCGATTTTTGAAGCCGTGGAAGCCATCCGTACTGAAAAATCCCGAGTGATCCTGATGTGTCCGCAAGGGAAACCGTTTACTCAACAGCGGGCGCAGATGCTTTCGGGCGAAGAACATCTAATTTTTGTCTGCGGCCACTACGAAGGGGTGGACGAACGGGTCCGCGAGGCGCTTATTGATGAGGAGATATCCATTGGCGACTATGTGCTGACCAACGGGGTGCTTCCCGCCGCCGTAGTGATTGATGCGGTTGTTCGTTTGATCCCTGGTGTGCTCGGTGGAGAGGGTGCTGTCGAGCAGGAGTCTTTTAGTGAACCGCTGCTGGAATATCCGCAGTACACCCGTCCGCCAGAATTTCGGGGTATGAAAGTACCTGAAGAACTGCTTTCTGGAGACCATGCCGCTATTGCGGCGTGGCGCCGCCAGCAGGCGGAAAAACGGACGGCGGAACGCCGCCCGGATATGCTTGGTAGAAAATAGAGATGACGCTTGACCGAAAGACGGAGTTGGGTATTATTCGACGCTCACTTTTAGAATTTTAAGAAAGAGAACAAATATGAATCCGATCGTCGCAAAAATCAGTAAAGAACAGTGCGTTAAGGAAGCTACCGTTTTCAATATCGGTGACACCGTCAACGTGCATGTAAAAATTAAAGAAGGCACCAAAGAACGTATTCAGCTGTACAATGGCACCGTGATTGCCCGTGAAGGATGCGGCGTAGCCGAAACGTTTACGGTTCGCCGTGTTGCTTTTGGTGAAGGCATTGAGCGCGTATTTCCGTTGCAGAGCCCGAATGTGGCGAAGATCGAAGTCTTGCGCAGCGGTCAGGTTCGCCGTGCAAAACTTTATTACCTGCGCGATCTCGCCGGTAAGAAAGCGCGCATTAAAGAACGTCGCGTTTAATTGTTGCGACGCAACAATTATTATGGACATGCTCCGCTATGAAAAAGAGGCCTGGAAATCGGGTCTCTTTTTTATTGCCGGTGTGGACGAGGCTGGGCGTGGCCCGCTCGCCGGTCCAGTGGTCGCCGCTGCCGTTGCTTTTAATCGCGAGTCGCTGGAAAATGGCGGCGCGAAATCTTTCGACGGTCTTACCGACTCCAAAGTGCTGACCGCAAAGCGTCGCGAGTATTTCTTTGATCAATTGCAGGCTTGCAGTTATGTCCGCATTGGCTGTGCCGTCATCGGGCCGGAAATCATCGACGAAATAAATATTCTGCAGGCCACATGGAAAGCCATGGCTGAAGCCGTTGCTCAAATCAGTCCGAAACCGGATCTGGCGCTGGTTGACGGAAACCCGGTTCGCGGACTGTCTTGTAAATCGAAAAGTATCGTTAAGGGCGATGCTCAAAGCCTTTCTATTGCGGCGGCCAGCATCATCGCTAAGGTTACTCGTGATCGTCTGATGGTTGAGCTCGACGCGCAATTTCCTCAATACGGCTTTGCGCAGCACAAAGGCTACGGAACTGCGGTACACCTCGCAGCTCTCCATCGTCACGGTTCATCTGCGCATCACAGGAAAACCTTCCGACCGGTTTCTGAACTCAATCAGCAGGAGTTGAATTTGTGAAGTGGCTGTTCCGGTGGTTTAAAAAAGAGGCGGCGCACTTGCGTACCGGACGGATCGGCGAAGCGCAGGCGGAGCAGTTTCTTAAAAAAGCTGGACTCAAGATCGTAGCCCGGAATATCCGCGTTGGTTATGACGAAATAGATTTGATTGCTAAACAGGGTGACACGCTGATTTTTGTAGAGGTCAAAACCCGTAAAAACGAACACTTCGGACGAGCCGTCTCCGCGGTAACCCTTGCCAAGCGTCGTAAGCTTTCACGCGCTGCAATGCACTTTTTGAAAAAGCGCAAACTGCGTCCGCCATACATCCGCTTCGATGTCGTTGAAGTGGTCGGCGAAAAGCCCGAAATCCGGCATATTCAAAACGCTTTTCAGCTCGAAGGCGGTTACCGTATCTGGTGGTGAAAAAGAGTGGAATATTGGAACAATGGATTTATGGAATAGCGGATTTATAATATTTCAATCATCCATCATTCCATTATTCCGCGTTCCGTAGGAATGTTCTTATTTTGCGTACTCGATGGCGCGGGTTTCACGGATGACGGTTACTTTGACTTGTCCGGGATATTTGACCTCGCCCTGAATTCGGTTAGCAATTTCACGGGCGAGGATCAACGAGCGGGCATCGTCCACCTTAGAGCCTTCGACTAGAACCCGCAGTTCGCGCCCGGCGTAGATGGCGTAGCATTTTTCAACGCCTTTAAAGGATAAGGCGATTTTTTCGAGCTTATCGAGCCGTTGGAAGTAGAGGTCGGTGGTGTCCATCCGTGCGCCGGGACGGGCGGCGGTCATGGCGTCGGCGGCGGCGGCGAGTACGGCGTAGACACTGCTCTTTTCGATATCATCGTGGTGTGCGGCGACGGCATTATAAACCAGCGGGATTTCACCGTATTTGCGCATCAGGTTGGCGCCGATCACGGCGTGGGAGCCTTCGACCTCATGATCAACGGCCTTGCCGAGGTCGTGGAATATCCCGACGCGTTTGGCTAGTGCCACATCCAGACCGAGATCGGCGGCCATCATGCCCATTAAGGAAGCCATTTCGACAGAATGGTCGAGTACGTTTTGTTTGTAACTGGTACGGTATTTCAGGCGGCCAAGAATTTTTACTAGTTCAGGTGCAACGCCCGAGATGCCGAGTTTATAAAGCGCGTCCTCGCCGGCCTGACGGATAATCTCATCCACTTCGCCGCGGGTCTTTTTGATCGTTTCTTCGATGCTGGCAGGGTGGATACGTCCGTCTGCGATCAGTTTTTCGAGCGCTACGCGGGCGATTTCCCTTCGCACCGGATCGAAGCTGGAAAGCTGCACGATGCCGGGGGTTTCATCGACAATCAGGTTGACTCCTGATTCCATTTCGAATGACTTAAAGTTGCGCCCTTCTTTGCCGATTAACCGGGCTTTGAAGTCTTCAGCAGGTAGAGCGACCTGGGTTACAGTCGAACTGCTGACGTGTTCACCTGCATAGCGCTCAATCGCCGTACAGATAATATCGCGAGCCTCGGCCTTTGACCGTTCATATATTTCTTTCTGCTGGCGTCGGATCAGTCCGCTTATTTCACTTTCCAATTCGTTTTCCATGCGCTCCATGATCAATTTGCGTGCATCTTCCTTGGAAAGGCTGGCCGCCTCCTGAATCCGGAGGACTTCTTCAGTGATGCGATCTTTGAGTTCTTTTTGTCGGGTTTTCAGTTCGTCGTTCTGTTTTTCAACCAGGTCGATTTTTTCGGTTAGTGTGCGATCTTTTGTTTCGAGCAACTCAAGCTTCCGTGAGATATCCTTTTCGCGGGCGACTACGCGATCTTCGAGTGCGATGATGCTTTGGCGTTTAGTTTCCTGTTCTTTTTCGGTGCGCTCACGAACCTTAAGCACCTCTTCCCGGGCATCTACATTCGCTTCGTGTTTAATGGATTCCGCCTGCTTCTTGGCCTCTTCCAGAATGGCTTCTCCTCGATGACTGGCAGCGACCGCATTCGTGCGGGTTAAATAAGCATGAAAAAAGAAACCGAGAATAACGAATCCGATATTGATGACTACAGGGTTCAAGCCGTTCCATAAAATTTCTATTTCGTCCATGATGGTACCTTTTGTTTCAAAAGTTTTAATTTCTTCGGTGTAAGATAACTCTGACCACGTTGAATGTCTAATGTTCGTCGCAAACTTTGATATTTTTTATTTCGGTTACCAGAATATCCATCCGAATGTCATGTGTTTCTTCTGGAATAGGTTCTACGCATTGGAAATCGAAGCAGATCCCCGCGCGTATGGCCTGATAGTGCGGCAGTAACCGATCATAGAATCCGCTGCCGCGCCCGATTCTGCGGCCAGCGCGGTCAAATGCCACCCCAGGTACAATGATCAGATCCAGTTCGTTTTTTGCAGCAAAAACCGGATTTTCAGGCTCAGGAATGCCGAATCGTCCCTTTTTGAGAGTTGCTGTTAGTCTTGCCATTCGGTACTCGCCGGAAGTTTCGTCGAAGGCCGGAATGTAAAATGTTTTTTCCAAGGTTTGGAAGAGAATCGTGATATCCACTTCATCAGCAAGCGGCATATAGGCCCCGACAGCCCGTGCCGACTTAAAAATATCCAAGGTTTGGAACTTTCGAACGGCCGCGGCGCTCAAAACGGCCAAACAGTCGCAGGGTTTCCTTCGCTCGGCGATTTGTGCTCGTATTTCAGCCTTCGTCATTTTTTCTTCTTCCGCAGGAAAGCCCACTGCTCAAGCCGCTTTTTCAGAGTTTCTTCGTAGCCCTGATCGGTCGGTGCATAATAAATTCGGTCGGTTGGCACATATTCCTGGTCAACGAAATGATCCTTACCGTCGTGGGCATACTTGTATTTCACGTCGCCTTTACCGGGGTGCGGCGCATTTTTTAGATGATCCGGCACCGGCAGTGTGCGTCCGTTTTCGACGTCGGCCAGTGCGGCATCAATGGCCAGATAGCTTGCATTGCTCTTTGGCGCACAGGCTAGATACGTCGTCGCTTGTGCCAGAATAATGCGAGCCTCAGGCATGCCGACAAAGTCCACCGCATGCATGGCCGCCGTCGCCATCGACAGCCCCCGAGGATCGGCATTGCCGATATCTTCGGAGGCGAGAATCACCAGCCTTCGTGCTATAAAACGCGGGTCTTCACCGGCATAAACCATCTTCGCCAGCCAGTAAATTGCCGCATTCGGATCGGAGCCGCGTACGCTTTTGATGAAGGCTGAAATCGTGTCGTAGTGCTCGTCCTCATCATGGTCATAGGAAATCGCCTTTTTCTGAACCGACTCCTCGGTTTCATGGCGAGTCAAATGGACAATGCCATTTTCACTGGGCGGGGTGGTGAGCGCGGCGATTTCGAGCGCGTTGAGCGCGCGCCGTGCATCGCCTTCGCAAACGGTTGCCAGATGCGCCAGTGCATCGTCGTCGGCAGTCACCAGACCGTTCAGTCCTGCCGGATGTTCCATCGCGCGTTTCAGTACGGTTTGGATCGCCTCTTCGCTGAGCGGGTTGAGCTGAAAAATCTGCGAACGTGAATTGAGCGGTGTGTTGATGAAAAAGAAAGGGTTGTGCGTTGTCGCGCCGATCAGAATGATGTCCCCGCTCTCGACGTAGGGCAGAAGCACATCCTGCTGTGATTTATTGAAACGGTGAATTTCGTCGATGAAAAGAATCGTATCCTGCTTATGGATTTTCTTCCATCCGGCGGCCTGTTCCAGCAGCTTGCGTAAAATGGCGATATTGGCCAGCACTCCGCTAGTCCGCTCGAACCGGCGGTCGGTGACGAGAGCAATTACTTCGGCCAGCGAGGTTTTTCCGCAACCGGGCGGACCGTAAAGAATAACGCTCGAAATGCGGTCGGCTTCTATCGCGCGGCGTAACAACTTTCCGGCACCGAGGATATGATCCTGACCGGCGATTTCGTCGAGCGTACGCGGACGCATCCGCGCCGCCAGCGGTGCGGTGCCCGCGCCGGGCTTTGGCCTGTTGGCTGGTTTTTCCTCAAAGAGTTCCATGCGTGTATTTAAGCATGGACTGCTCACAAAATCATGGATAACAAAATAATTTTTTGAGTAGCGGGCGTTGTTCTACTGAGGTCGTGTTTTTTTAAAACTTGCATGGTGCATGATAAATGATTCAATCATCATGAATTGTAACGAAGGAGGTATTTGTGGCCATTTTACAAGTTAGAACAATGGATGATGATTTATACGAAGCTCTAGGGCGTCGGGCCGCTTTGGATAATCGTTCCATCAGTCAGGAAGTGATCACAATTATTAAGCAGTTCCTTTCTCGTCCGACTATGGAGACGAGTCCGGATGAAGAGGGTCTTAAGCTGGCTGGAGCATGGTCCGACGAGCGTTCTGCGCTGGAGATTTCAGATTCGATACGCTCTGCCCGGAAAACCGAACGCTTTCGGGATGGGTTCTGATGTATTTGCTGGATACGGATACGCTCATTTTCTTTCTTAAGGGCCACGAAAAGGTGGTAGAAAATTTTCGCGCCAATACAGGACAGCCTAAGGCGCTTTCTGTGGTGAGCTATGGCGAATTGCTTTACGGAGCACATAAGTCGACCCGGGCGCAGGAAAATCTCGCGAAGGTTTACCGCCTGGCCGAGCTTTATCCAGTGGTCGAGATATCCCGCGCCGTCATGGAGTGCTTTGGGGGAATGAAAGCCTCGTTGAGCGACAAGGGGATCAGCGTGTATGACTTTGATTTATTGATCGGCTGCTCTGCATTGATGCTCAATTATACGGTTGTCACGAACAACACGAAGCACTTTGAGAAGATCGAAGGCCTTCGCGTGCAGAATTGGACGGTCTAAAAAAAGAGCCCGTTCCGGAGAGGTTCATTTCCGAACCCTGATTTACAAGGTGGGCACCCTAAGGTGGAGGTGGAATACACCAGCACCATTCCTGAGTGCCCTTTAATTATTGTTTAACGGATCGGAAACTTGTTACTTCGCCGGGCGGGCTTAAATTTTTAAAGAACAAGTGAGGTTTTCTATTCTTCTCTTCCTCACATCTTGAATATTACGCCTGAGGTGTTTTTCCGTCAAGCGCGGGGTACACATGATATTCGGTTTTTATTGATAAGGTAGAATCTTTCCGAACCTTGGAAAACATGGTGCCAGAGCTTCCAACCATTGGAATAATCCGGTAAAAGAGTTCCAATCTTTGGAAATTTCGGAGGCGCACATGGGATCGGTGGATTTTTCAGGCATCAGGGACAACCATAAGCGGGGCAAAGTCGGTGATTTTTTGCGCGAGAAAATCCAGTCGGATTCAAAACTCCAATTGTAAAATCGGCTGGAGCAACGCCGCGTCGCGGCAGACTGTGCCGACTGGATTCGCCGCAAGGTGGATATTCGCTCTGTCCGTTATCCCGGCTTTTTGCACGGTAAGATGTATCACATGGATAACCATGGCGTGCAGGAAGCGCTACTCGGCAGTTCAAATTTTACCGTGGGCGGGCTGGGCATCGGCAAAGGCGAGCGCAATAACATCGAACTGAACCTTGAAGTGAATGACAACCGCGACCGGCGCGACCTGCTGGCATGGTTCGACGAAATCTGGGCCGATCAATCGGTAGTGGTAGATGTCAAAGAAGAGGTTTTGCGTTACCTTGACCAGCTCTACGCCAATCATTCACCGGAGTTCATCTATTTCAAAACGTTGTATCACCTTTTTGAAGATTATCTGAAAGAAGCCGATAAAGGCGGCCTGCTGGATGAGAAGACCGGTTTTTTTGAAACCGATGTGTGGGAAATGCTCTACGATTTCCAGAAGGACGGCGTTAAGGGCGCTATTAATAAAATCCTGAAACACAACGGTTGCATCATCGCCGACAGCGTCGGTTTGGGAAAAACCTTCGAAGCGCTGGCGGTGATCAAATATTTTGAACTGCTCAACAGCCGGGTGCTGGTGCTCTGTCCGAAAAAACTGGAAGACAACTGGAAAGTCTATCGTGACAACGACAGCCGCAATCCGCTGTTAAAAGACCGTTTTGCCTTCACGGTGCTGGCGCATACCGACCTCGGACGGGACAAATACGCCGCCCACAACTGGGGCAACTATGACCTCGTAGTAATTGACGAGTCGCACAACTTCCGGAACAACGCCAAAGGTGCGGCACGCGATGACGGAACCCGCCGAACATCACGGTACGAGTTTCTGATGGAGCAGATTCTGCAAACGGGGATCAAAACAAAAGTCCTGCTGCTTTCAACCACACCGGTGAACAACAACCTGCGCGATCTGCGGAATTAGTTTTACCTCATTACACAGAATGAAGACCGCGCTTTTGAAGAGCCGCTGGGAATTTTCAGCATCGGGCAGGTGATGCAGAACGCGCAGACCCATTTTACCAACTGGGCCGACCCGAAAAAGAATCCCGGCCGCAAAGTCGTCAAATTGCTGGAAACACTGGACTCTGCGTTTTTCAAACTGCTCGACGAGCTGACCATCGCTCGCTCGCGCAAACATATCGTGAGTTACTACGGCACCAAAGGCATGGGCGAATTTCCGAAACGCCTTAAGCCGTTGTCCCGTTCGACCGTAACGGACCTCAAAGGCTATTTCCCGACTTACGACGAACTGAATGAATTAATCAAAGGCTACAAGCTGACGATTTTCAATCCGTCCGCTTATCTGGACGACCAACACGTCAATACCTATATAAAAGAAGGCCAGCGCGCCTTGTTCAATGACCAGAAGCAGCGCGAGTTTTACCTGATCGGCATGATGCGGGTGAATTATCTAAAACGGCTGGAGAGTTCCGTTCGTAGCTTTGAAATTTCCATTGACCGGACGATTCAGAAGATTAAGGCGCTGCTCGATAAAATTGATAAGTTTGAAACCAATATCGAAAAGTATACGCAGCCGGATATGTTTGATGTTCACGACGACGAAGATGCCGATCTGTTGGAAAGGTTGACCGTCGGTAAAAAACTCGAAATCAAACTGGAGCACTTGAATCGCGAAAACTGGAAAAAAGACCTCCAGCGCGACCTGAAACAGCTTATTGCCATTCACGAAAAAGCGGCCGCGATTACACCGGAACGTGATGCCAAGTTTCATGAACTCAAAACCCTGATTGCGGATAAGGTGCGCAACCCGATCAATGATGCTAACCGCAAGGTGCTGGTATTTACCGCGTTTGCCGACACCGCCAGTTATCTGTACGAAAATCTGGAAAGCTGGGTGCGAAATGAGCTGGGTCTTCATATCGCACTGGTGACCGGCTCGGATGAGGACAAAACCACCTTTAAGCCTACTGGGTTCCAGCGGCAGACCGACTTCGTTTCCATCCTGACCAACTTTTCACTCCGTTCCAAACATCGGGAGAAAATGGCTCTCATGCCGCAGGAAGGCGGAATCGACATTCTGATTGCCACCGACTGTATTTCCGAGGGGCAGAACCTTCAGGACTGCGACTATCTGATCAACTACGACATCCACTGGAACCCAGTGCGCATCATTCAGCGCTTCGGGCGTATCGACCGCCTCGGCAGTACCAACAAACACAGATTCAGCTCGTTAATTTCTGGCCAACCGACGACTTGAATAAATACATCAACCTCAAAGACCGGGTGGAAGCCCGCATGGCGCTGGTTGACATTGCCGCCACCGGCGAGGACAACCTGCTTAACAGTGACCAGATCAAAGAGCTGGTGAAAGAGGAATTAAACTACCGCGAAAAGCAACTCTCGGCCTTAAAGATGAAGTGATCGATCTTGAAGAAATGGATGACAACGTCTCTCTCAGTGAATTCACCCTGGACGATTTCCGTATCGAATTGATGAACTTCCTCGAAGCCAACCGGCAGGCGGTTCGTGAGGCACCGCTGGGGCTTTACGGGTTGGTGCCGACACTGGATGGCATGAAGGACCCCGATCTGTTCGACAAAAACTGGCACGAGATCGTCAAACCGGGCGTGATTTTTTGCCTGCGACATAAAAATCCGCCGCAGAATGAAAAGAAGTCCTCCAACGTCAACCCGCTCGGCGCATACTATTTGCTCTATATTCGTGACGACGGCACCGTGCGCTTCACCTTTACTCACGCGAAAAATACGCTGACCCTCTTCCAGAAACTTTGCGCGGGGAAAACCGAACCGTACCAGCAACTTTGCGACCTGTTCGATCAGGAAACCGGCCATGGCCGCGACATGCAGAAATATGACAACCTGTTGGGCAAAGCCGTTAAAAGCATCGCCGGAACCTTTAAAAAGCGTCTGGCCGCCGGACTGACCGCCGGACGCGATTTCGTGCTTCCCGATCAAAGTGTACAGGTTAAAGATGACAACGATTTTGAACTCATCATCTGGCTGGTGATAAAAGGGTAAGACATGGAACGGATTGCATCACTGATCAAACAGGGCGAAGGAATTTCGGTTGAATTCAAGGAGAGCCGCATGGCCTTGAACCGGAATGTCTATGAAACCGTCTGCGCCTTTCTAAATCGGCACGGCGGAACCATTCTTCTGGGTGTAAGTGACAATGGCCAAGTGACATGTGTTGATCCTTCTGTTGCTTTGCAGATCAAAAAGGATTTCGTCAACACGATGAACAACCCGCAAAAAATCACCCTGGCAGCCTATTTATCCTTAGATGAAGTTCAGATCGACGGCAAGGCCGTCCTCAACATTTTCGTGCCGGAAAGCTCGCAGGTGCACCGCTGTAACGGGCGTATCTATGACCGTAACGAAGATGGCGACTTCGACATCACCGACCATACTCTTCAGGTGGCAAGCCTCTACCAGCGCAAGCAGGCGACCTATTCGGAAAACAAGGTGTATCCGCTGATTGGGGTGGATGAACTGCGTGCTGATTTAATTGAACGCTGCCGCAAAATTGCCCGCGTCAACACGCAACACCATCCTTGGGCGGACATGGATGACCTGCAACTCCTCCAGAGCGCCCAGCTCTACCAGACGGATCCGCTGACCAAGAAAAGCGGGGTGACGCTGGCGGGCATTCTCTTGTTGGGCACCGACCAGTTGATCCTGACCATCGTTCCCGCCCATCGCACCGATTTGATTTTGCGAAAAGTGAATGTGGATCGCTACGACGACCGCGACCTGGTGCGCACCAACCTGATTGACAGCTACGACCGTATGCTGGCCTTTGTACAGAAACACCTGCCCGATCCCTTTTATCTGGACGGCATCGAGCGGGTCAGCTTGCGCGACGTTATTTTCCGCGAGGTTGCCTCGAACATGCTCATCCATCGCGAATACACCAACGCTACCCCAGCCCGGCTGATCATCGAATACGGGCGGGTCTGCACTGAAAACGCCAGCAGACCCCACGGATTCGGCACATTAAAACTCTCCACCTTCGCGCCATATCCAAAAAATCCGATCATTGGTGCCTTCTTCCGCGAAATCTATCGCGCAGACGAACTTGGTTCCGGCATGCGCAAAATGATGAAATATGGCAAAACCTATGGCGGTGCCGATCCTGAGCTGATCGAAGGCGATGTTTTCCGCATGATCGTCAAGGTGCCGGAGTTCGCGGAACAGCCGGGATCGGGTAAAGGAACCGCGACAGGTACCGAACAAGTAACACCCCAAGTAACACCCCAAGTAAGAGCATTGCTTGATGTGATTGGGAATGAAACGGATCGAGATTCACTTCAGCAATCGCTCGGATTGAAGGCCCGGAAAAACTTCCGTTTGCTCTATTTAGCTCCAGCCTTGGATGCTGGTTACATCGAGATGACTGAGCCCGATTCACCCAATAGCCCGACCCAGAAATACCGCCTCACCGAAAAAGGGCATCAGCTTTTACAGGCCTTAAAAAAATAAAAGTGAACCCATGAGTGTGCTAAGCAAAGCGTGTAACAGGCAGCCGGTTAAAATCCGGCACGGCCAAAGCCTAACCAGCAGGCCGTTACCAAATGTGCATCTGGGGAGGTAACAAACCGGATGAAGCCACAGGAGAGGAGTTTCCAGACCGCAACGAAAGTGAAGGGATTGAGCCCCGAAATATCCATTATCGATGAGGCCGACAGTGTTCATGTACTGGAAGGCAACAGGGTGCGCCGCGTCACGGTGAGCGAT
>JBBQSL010000056.1:0-18133 GCA_038213895.1 Kiritimatiellales bacterium
AAACAAGAAAGGCTAGAAGGTCTGAAAAAAAGTGTCAGTCCTATTTTTTAAGTGCTTTCTTCAAAAAAGGTACCAGTTCTACAAGCAAAAAATACGCAAATAATAGGACTGACACTTTTTTTAAACGACAGTAAATAATAAACTGTTAACTAATCAGTATCCGAAGTTTTAAGCGGTACAATGTACCACGATTATTAAACAACCACGTCGGCATTCCAACGGAATGCCGACTTTCATCAGGTTAGTTTATAAGAGTTTTCGGGATGTTCCGAAGTCAAGTGGGTCAAGTTTTCTGCGCCAGATATCAGCGGCGGCATTGCCAGATAGTGTAGTTCCAAAGGTTGTAATGGCTTGCTTGACCACATCACGTAAAAATCCGAATTTTTTCGGTAAGGCATAGACGATGTCGCCAGGCTTAAGGGGCATATCTAGCGAATTGCCTGCGATGATTTTGAAAATACGGGCTTTTTTTGAGTCGAATTGTGATAAGTCCATCAGCATGACTTTTGGATTAGCTGTATTGCCACGAATAATTAGAACGTGTCCGTCACCCGTGGTTCTATTAATTCCACCCGCTTGAATTGTTGCGTTCATGAGAGATATTTCTGATGATGCGAACTGAACGCCCTGAGGAGTGTTGAAAGCGCCAAGCGCATAGATTTTTCGTTCCAATGCGGAGGGGATCGTAATGATGTCGCCGCTAAGGATTTCTATGTTTTGTGAGGCATCGGCTTTATAAATAAGGCGTTCGAAGTCGACGGGAATGACTTCTCCATCGCGCACGAGCGTCGCGTGGGAGTAGTCATGGATGTCGGCGCTGACATCGCGTATGACGCCTTCTTTGGTTCCGCCAGCCCGGGCGATTGCATCTAAAAGATAGGTTCGACCCTGCAGGGGGTAAACCTGCGGCTTGGTGAGTTGGCCGAGCAGGGTGAATGTTTGGCTGTTAAAACGAGCCGGGATGACGCTCAGGATGGAATAGTTTAGTTTTGAACTCAGGCGCTTACGCATATCTTCAGTAAGATCATCAATGGTGCGGCCAGCTGCAGGAATGGTGCCTAGAAGCATGTAGGTGATATTCCCGGACGGATCGATAGGTAGCGTGCGTCTAGTTTCAGCATCACCTTCACCGTAGAGTGTAATTTGGACTTCGTCACCAACGCCTAGTAAGTAGGAGCCATCTTTTGGTTTTGTGAGCAGTTTGACATCGGCTAAATCTTCGGGATTCATCTGAACCCAGACCCCAGTTTGCATTTCAGATAACATTAGATCGCCGACATTTGGCAGTTCGAGCATTTCAGCTGGTAAAAGCTCTTTATTGCTTTCAATTCGCGGCTGATCACGCAAGCTGGAGCACCCAGCCGTGGCAACAAGTACAGTCAATAAAACCGGAAGAGCAGGGAATGCGTTCGTTTTCATGGTGTAGTACCTTACGGGAATAGATATTTGCGGTTAAGGTCAGCGGCGAATTCACTGGCAAAGGTATTGACGAAGGTGCTAACCATGGCTTTGATGAGGTTGCGGGTAAAGAGAAACGATTTTTCAGGGATGAACACGATATCACCCGCGTCAAGAAACACATTATGTTCCTTGCCGCGCATGATGGCTTCCAAATTGACTTTAAAAACCTTGGGCTCGTTCATGGCATCGCGCAAGATGACGATTCGTTTGATATCTGCCGTTTCTTCTTTATATCCACCGGCACCGGCATCCAGCCCACTGATCAGCTGAGTGAGGGTCATTCCCGCAGTGAAAGGCTGCGATTGCGGCTGGTTGACCTCGCCCATGAGATAAATTTCACGGCCTAAAGCAGAGGCAATATAGATTGTGTCGCCGGGACGAATATAAATGTCTTCTGAAAAATCATCTTTATTCATCAATGCGGTAAAATTGACTGGGATTTTTTCCTGTCCGCGAAGCAACCAACTATCTTTATAATTGTGAACTTGAATCCAGCTGTCGTGATATTTACCCAGAGCAATGCCGGATGCTTTAGCAATAGCTTGACGAACCGTGGTTGGCGTTTCTAAAGGGTAAACGTCAGAGTTTGAGACTTTTCCCAAAATAGAGAAACGATTTGAAATAAACCGTGTCGGGATGACCGACACTTGCGGATTATTGAAGAGGTGCCCTAGTTTTGATTCCATCTCCTGAGCGATTTCTTCGGCGAGGCGACCTTCAGCCTGAATTCCCGGAAGAAACATATAGTATATCTTTCCGTCCGGTGCGACGGGCAGATTTTCGGCGATGGTGTCGCGCTGACCAAACACTCCGATTTCCACTTCATCGCCAACCTGCAATTGGCGGTCTTGAGGATTATATGAAACAAAATATTCCGGTGGGAATTTCGAGCGCTTTTGCGTGGCTGTAATCTGGCTGGTCATATTTGCAAGAACTGAACTTGTTCCTTCAGCCTGGGTCAGGCCAGCCAACAATAGTAGAACCGCAGTAATAAAATACTTATTTTTTATCATCTTCTGATCCCCTGCCTGGTGTTTTCGGGTTGCCGAGCCACGTCTTAAAGGAAAGCTCTTCTTCTTCCTTTTCAGCAGGTTCAGTTTCTTCAGGAAGACTCGTATTTTCATCACCGCCTATAAATTCCGGAAGATCTTCATCTTTAGGAATTTCGCTTGTTTCAATTTCAATCTGTGGTTCGACTAATGTCTGTTCTTTTTCTTCTGGTGGTGCCACGTCAGATGCAGTCGGTCTCTTGCGGGAAAGCCGATCTATTATCGCTTGGAGCCGCGCAAACGGAGTACGTCGTTCAGCGAGGTTGCGGATGATGCGCTGCTGTCTGACATCTTCAAGGTAGTAGGGGTCTACACGGTTGAAGATGATGGCACGTGGTGCGAGCCCACGGTCTTCAAGGAATTCCAGTCCGGCATCTACCATGCGCCGGTCACTAACCGTTGAGGCTATCACATAAATGATTTCATCCTGAAATCCGGCGAGAGTTCCGGAGAGCGGATTGTCGAGCACGGAGGGCGCTTCGGTAATGATTAGATCATAGTTTTGACGGAGCAGATCCCATAGACGGGGCATGGACGATCCTTTGGCCAGATCAAGCAGATCAGCGCGCATGTTTTGCACTAGGATTATGTCCACCCCATTAATCGTGGTGATCATATCCTTTAATTCGACTTTGTTGCGTAAGTAATCCTCAATGCCTTTTTGCGGCCAGCTTATTTCAGTGGCTTCAGGCAGGCAGGGGTTTTGTTTTGCATCGAAGCCCACAAAGAGCACTTTGATATTCAACGAACTATAATACCGTGCTAGATTGAATGATAACGTGCTCTTTCCTTCACCATCGAGTGAACTGAAGAACCCGAGCACTTTGGCGCGGTGACCCTGAAGAACGACATTCATGCGTTCTGAAATTTCACGAAGCGAAGGTAGAAGCAATTGATACGTGTCATAGTTCTTCAGCCGAGGAATTTCGATGATGGATGCAAGACAAGGTGCATTATAGGCTTTTTCGAGCTGTTGCTGTGTGCGGATTTTTGCATCGAGAAGTTCGATAATCAGCAACAGTGTCAGTCCGCCAAAGAATCCTAGAATGAATCCTACGATCGGAATGATTTTTCCGACCAGCGAAACGGCGGTAGCTTCGGCTGTGGCGGCACGACTGATGACCTTGAAGTCGGACAAGTCGGCCAGCATGGTTAGCCGAGTCGACTCTTCACTGGCTTTGACTATCTTGAGTGCGGCATCTACCTGAGCGCGTTTTTCGAGCAACGCAGCATATTCTTTTTCAAGGCGAGGCAGATCCTGAAATTTAACTTGTAGTGCGGCAAGGTCTTTCCGAAGAGCCGTCACCTGTTGTGCCGCTACATCTTCTTCAGAGCGCAGTTTAAGGAGGTCACCCTCAAGTTGCCCTTTAAGCGGATTTTTAACGTAAGTCCGTTCGCGGGTTTCGTCGTAACTTCCACTGTTAAGCATCTTGCGTAGTTCTTCAATTTCGCGCTCCTGCCGCAGAATTTTCGGATTATCGGCCGCATACTGAATGCGAGCGCTGAGCAGGGCGGCTTCCGCGTTGGAAATGCGGCGTTTGAGCGGGTTTTCCTCCAGCGCTTCGTTCAACACCTCTTCAGGAAGGTCTGTGATCATTTTTTCGTAATTTTTGATGCGAACCAGCAACCCATCATGAGCGACTTGTGAGATACTAAGCCGTTCACTGGCCGCATTTACAGATGAGAAATAATTTTGATACTGGGTATTAAGTTCAAGCAGTTGATTTTTAAGCTGGAATGTTTCTACGGCTTTTACGGCTTCGTTAAAGTTTTGTTCGGCACCTTCGCGCTGAACTTTGTACTGTTCGTACGCCATTGTGGCAATTTGCCGGTAATATCGGTCATTATTTGCGATAATGATATCAACTAATTGATTGGCCGCATCAATTGCCGCTTTTTCACTAGGCATGTCACTAACAAGCAGATTTATAATGTCCGACTTACTTTGGGAGTCAAATTTTACATTTTTTTGTAGTGGCTTGAATCCGGTACGATCTTCGAGCTCTTTGATGTTGGCTGGCGAGATGATCATGTCAACCAAGGTGTCTTGCGTCAGCGGACGAAGCAGGAAGGAGGAACCCAGAGTATCGATCTGCTTCTGCGTCGGCTTGGTGTAAATGATAACCGATTTAGCAGACCATTTAGCGCTGCCCTGTAATACACGGGCAATAGGCAGAAAAAGCAGGAACATGGCAAATCCGGAAATCAGAATGACCCAGAATTTACGATAGACGCTGCGCACGATTTTGATCAGATCCAGATTTTTGAAAAAATCCTGAAAGGCGTTATCTTTACGAATGGTGCGTCCGGGACGTGCTGTATCAGCCAGTCCAAACCCAGGAATAGGGGCTTTTGAGTGGTGAATCACGTCACGTTCCATTGTGGGAGGGATGGCATGAAGACTATCAAACTGGTCTTTGATGCGGAAAGGGGGTTCTTCTGTGAAACGTGGCGGTGCCGATTGCTCTGTATTTACCGGAACCTTTTCTTCAGCTGACGCAAGGGGCTGTTCGGAATTTTTCGACAGATTTTCCACCGATGGAATTTTTGGCTCAGGGGTGACGTTTTTTTCTTTTTTCGCAGGTTTGCCGAATTGAATATCTTCGCTCGGTTTATCTCTCATAGTTAATCCCGTTTCGTTGCTTTTGATGCTCAAATACTTTGCTGTCCGTAGCGCCGTGCCTGCTGCTCTGGAGAATTGCCTGTAAGTTTTTTATAAAGCCGTTTTGCAATTTCACGGAACATATAAAAACCCTCGTATATAAAAGCTATCGCTATAATGGCAAGCTTGTTACGCTTTTTTAGCGCGTATGGCAAGGCTGGAATGGAGTAACTTTTATTTTTCGCCCAATCGAGCAGTCGCATGATCTGATTGAAATGAGGAAGGTTTCTTCGCGTCCAAAACCGCCAATATTTTGGAGCTGGTCCAAGGTGTGCCAGAAAAGCTGCCGGATTGCTGTTAAGCTGTACTTCACGCACCGGCGGCGGATCGTTTGCGAACATCAGCCAAGCACTTAAAGCAAATTCGGCCGGCATATAATAGGCGGCATCCGGTTTATCAATTACGAGTACTTTTAGCATGAATTGTTTCCAGACCCTGCAAAAATCGAGATACTTACGATGCAAAATCAGGTTGCCGGAAAGTACGGTGGTTGAACGAGACGCAGTGAGGGCTTGGCCGACATCATCTCTCCAGCGTTTTATAAAATTTTCAGGGAGGCCGCTCTTTGGTTCGCTGGGGGTGCGGTAATATTTAAAAATGCGGTCATCTTCCTTGATGGAACGTGAACGGGCGTAGAGTGCTGGTTCCGCTGGGCTCAGATAGGGCGTGATGTCGCCGGTGGCAATACAGTCACCGTCTAGAAGAGCGATCCAAGGCTCCTCACAGTTTACGGCTGTCAATATTGCCTCGCCCTTAAGAATATCCGCAATGATGCGCATAGCTCCCGGTTTTCCGCTATATGGAATAGATGAAACGAAAACTTTTACGTTTTCAAACTGCGTGAAGAAGGCTTTTTCTTCATCCGAGAGTGAAATGCCCAAAATATGTATTTTTTGTTCAGGCTGAAAAAACTTAAGCGATAAAACTAGAATATAAACCGGAATTACGAAATTGCTGTCGGCTATGACGGTAACAACGGTTTGCAGTTTATTGTGCATAATCGGAATCCTAATTTTATTAGGTTCATATTGGGTTTAATACGGTGTTTCGTCCAGTAAATAGGCGTAATTTTTAGGTAGAGGTGCATTTTTTATCTAAAATTACTTGTAAAAAATTAATCATTATTTTAAAGATAAGTTGAGTTTGGTTTTATTTATCTTTAAGAGGCCGTTATTAATGAGAGCTATGACAAAATTTAGTTTACTTCCGGTTTTGATCTCGGGGCTGACTGCGGCCTCTATGGCTCAAAGTAACACCTTCGTCTCTGCCAATATCCTTGGATATACCAAAAAGAGTGTTCCTGCAAATGGATTGATCATGATCGCAAACCCGTTTGTCAATAGCGATAAGAACGGTATGACCATTGATGAGATCTTCGGTACATCCATACCAGACGGAACAACGCTTTATGTTTATGACGATAGGTACACAGCATACTCCTACATTGATGGCATCGGATGGGTTGATGATTCCTTTGGTAACGCTGGGGGCGTGATAATTCCTCGGGGGCAGGGGTGTGGGTCAGAAATGTGACCACAAATAATGTCACCGTTCTTTTATCCGGTAAAATTCCGGGAACCGAATCCCAATCCATGACGAACAATCTCCCTGCCGGCATCGCGATGATTGGCAGTGCTTATCCAGTACAGCGCTCTATTGCCAGCCTTGGATTCAATCCTGCTGATGGTGATACCATCTATGTTTATAACAGTGGGTACAACGCCTACTCTTACATTGACGGAATAGGCTGGATCGATGACCTCTTTTCAATAGCGGATGATGTTGAATTCAATATCGGCGTCGGATTTTGGTACCGCACATCAAGCCAGCGAAACTGGGTAGAACAGAAACCTTATATGGATTTTTAACAAACTGATAAAAACCGGAGAAAACATGAAAACTGGAAAAGTAATTCTCATGTTGGCCTTGATGGCCATTATGACAAATAGCGCGATAGCCGCCGTATTGACACAGTTCAGATGGTGGAACACCGCCGACAATAATTTGCTAGACAACTTAAATGTCTCCATTCCGGCGAGTAATGCCACCATTATCACCTACCTCTCTCCCGACAATATCATTAACTTTGATCCGAATGTTCTGCTGACGAACTCATACGGGAACGACTTTTTCTACCAAGCTCTCGAAAACGGACTCGTCGGTCGCTTAACCACCACGT
Source organism: Kiritimatiellales bacterium (assembly GCA_038213895.1). Taxonomy (GTDB): domain Bacteria; phylum Verrucomicrobiota; class Kiritimatiellia; order Kiritimatiellales; family Tichowtungiaceae; genus Tichowtungia. Next base: position 7,352 of record JBBQSL010000056.1, read on the forward strand.
TTATGACTGAAACCAATAGCCCAGATTACAGAGGCTATTATGCCTATGCCGTAGTTTTGAATCTGAACTATAATACATTTATAAACACGTATGGCGGGAAGGTGTCAAACGTTCCGTCGGGGATCTATTATGACATTACGGCCATTTTCGGCAGTTTGAATAATTTAGCAAAAGAACCGACTTCTGATCTGCCAAATGATTTCAATGCTGGTAACTTAAAAACAGACACACACGTTATTCCCGAACCGGCCACTATTGGTCTGATGGCGATCGGTGCTGTCTTGGCTGGGCTGATGAGTCTCAAAGAGCGTTCTTGATAATCTGGCGACTTCTTGGGCTTAAAAGCTTGTCGACCGCGTTTGCTCATATTTCTTATGTCGTCTGTCGAACGATGAGTTTTCCCTGAAGGTAAATAAATTGGGGCTTAGAAGTCTCGATAACGGCCTGAAAAGAACGCTGAACCATTCCTTTAAGCGGCTGACAGATTGTGGTGATCGGAGGAATAAACTGCGCGGCAGCGGGGATGTCATCAAATCCCGTAACGGCTATCTGCTCGGGCACCTGAATACCGGCATCGTGCAAAGCGTGCAGAGCGCCCATGGCGATTTGGTCGGTAGTGCAAATCATGGCGTCTGGCTTTGACTTAGTGCTCAGTAGCTGTTGCGCGACCTGTCGTCCGGTGGTAAACGAGTCTTTTTCTTCGGATGTCATGATATTTAGTTGAATGCCGGACGACAAAGCCGCCTTTTTCAGTGCAGTTTGCCGCAGGCGGTGCGCGGGCAGGGGGCCGGAAATGCAAACCATATTTTTTCGCCCGGTGGCAATCAAATGTTGAATCAGTTGTTGGGCGGCTTCATCTTCGTCCACGGTCACCTTAAAACTATTTTCTTTAGCAGAACCGTGTCCGATTCGGGCGACCGGCAGATGACTGAAACTCTGCAGCCATCCGGCGGCCTTATCTGAGCCGAGGACAAGGAGTCCGTCGAGGGCGTGTTTGTTGAGCGATTGCAGATCTTGCGCATCGGGAATGCGATTAAGAAATCCGGCGAGTACGAGCGAGTAGTTGTGCTCATGGGCTTGAATCTGAATTTGTTTAATCAGCGCGCCGAAGAATGGGTCATTAAAGTCGTATACGGCAACGCCGATGGTGCGGGTTGGCTTTCCCTTAAGGCTCAGCGCAGCGGCGCTGGGAATATAGCCCAGCACGGCGGCGGCCTTAATCACCTTTTCAATCGTGTCCGGCGCAATGCCGATTTCCAGTGCTCGTCCGGACAAAACCCGAGACACCAGCGCGATGGACACGCCGAGCTTTTCAGCAATCTGTTTTTGACTAACCGCCATGGGAACTCCGTGGAATATTGGAATGCTGTAATACTGGAAGGATGGAGTGTTGAAGAGGCAGAATGCTTCCAAATATTATTCCACTATTCCACCATTCCAATCTCCTTCCTTCTCAAACTTTTGAGACAGTGGAATGTTGTGTAAAAAAAAGCAAGATTCTGCTTGCAGAAAAAACAGATAATCATTATCTCAAACAATTGAGACAGTAATAAGGAGTTGAAATGAATAATCTTTTTGATCTGAATAATCGAGTGATTGCGGTAACCGGCGCGGCGGGCGTGCTGGCGGGTGGAACAGCAAAGTATCTGCAGGAGCAGGGTGCAACGGTGATTTACCTTGATCTGTTTCAAGATAAGGTGGATGCAACGGTCGCGGAGGCAAAAAAGATTTCGGATGCGTGTTGCGGCTATGCTTGCAACGTTCTGGATCAGTCCGTGCTGGATGCGGTTTATGCCAAAATTATGAACGATGTCGGTCGGGTTGATGTTTTGATTAACGGCGCGGGCGGCAATATGCCCGGCGCAACCATCGGTCCGGATCAGGATGTGTTTGATCTTAAAATCGAAGACTATAGCAAAGTGCTCGATCTCAACCTCAAGGGAACCGTTATGCCGACTATGACTTTTGCTAAAGCCTTCAAGGCACAGAAGTCCGGCTGTGTGGTTAATTTTTCCTCTATGTCGGCAACCCAGTGCCTGACCCGTGTGCTGGGTTATTCTAACGCCAAAGCCGCGATTGATAACTTCACCAAATGGATGGCGACCGAAATGGCGCTAAAATATGGCGATAAAGTTCGTGTCTGTGCGCTGGCTCCCGGCTTTTTTATCGGCAACCAGAACCGGGCTTTGCTGATTAATCCAGATGGCAGTTATACGGCGCGCGGCCAGCAGGTGATCAATAAGACCCCGTTCCGCCGGTTCGGCGAGCAGGAAGAAGTGTACGGAACGATTCATTATTTGATTTCCGATGCGGCCGCTTTTGTAACTGGGGTCGTGGTCCCAGTGGACGGTGGCTTTTCGGCATACTCAGGTGTTTAATCCTTAAGGAAAAAAATGACCAAACTATCATCCAAAAAATATTCACTGATTATTCCGACCAGTATGGGCATTCGTCTGACGCCAGTCGATGCGCAGCCCTTCCATTGTAGCGATACGTTTAAAATGCAGGCGACTAGTGCCGAGAGCAACGTAGCCAGTGTGGCTTCCTGTCTGGGGATGCCGGTTAAGGTGTTGACCGCATTTGTTAAGGACAGTCCCGTGGCGCAGTTTATTAAGAGCAATCTGCGCAGCCGCGGCATGGATTTTGAGGGCCCCGAATTTGAACAAGGCGATCCTTGGGGTTATCGCCATCAGATTAATATGGCCGATAGCGGCTTGGGCTCTCGTGGACCGAGAGTTCATAACGACCGCGCTGGCGAAGTCGGCCGTGAGCTCAGCGCGGAAGATTTTGATCTGGAGAGAATCTTTGTCAAAGAGGGTGCTCAGATTGTGCATCTGTCGGGATTGATCGCGGCACTGTCGCCCAAGACCAGCAAGTTCTGTCTGGATATTGCCCGCATCGCCAAAGAAAATGGTTCGCTGATTTCCTTTGATTTGAACTATCGCGCCAGCTTCTGGAAGGGTCGGGAAAAAGAGCTTTCGTCGGCATTTGCCGAGATCGCTTCACGTAGCGACATCCTGATTGGCAACGAAGAGGACTTCCAGCTCTGTCTCGGTATCAAAGGCCCGGAAGCTGGCGGCAAAGGCCTCGACGAAAAAATTGACGGGTTTAAGGAAATGATCGGCCGAGTTCAGGCCGCGTATCCCACCGCAAAATATTTTGCCACCACACTGCGCGAAGTAATTTCGGCCAACAGTCACATGTGGGGCGCACTGGTCACAGACGGCAAAGAGTGGGAAATCATCAAGCCGCGTGAGATCGGTGTGTTGGATCGTATTGGCGGCGGCGACGGATTTGTCGGCGGGTTGCTTTATGGCATACTCAAAGGCTGGGATGTTAAAAAGTGCGCTAGGTTCGGTTGGGCCAGCGGAGCGCTTGCAACTACTATGCTGACCGATTATGCTCAGCCAGCAGACGAAGACCAGCTCTGGAGTATTTGGAACGGCAATGCACGAGTAAAAAGGTAAAAAAAGAGTGGTGGAGTAAGGGAGTGGTGGAGTAAGGGAGTAATCACCAAAGGAGATGAAAATGAAAGCAGATATCGGATTGATCGGATTAGCAGTGATGGGCGAGAACCTCGTTCTCAACATGGAAAGCAAGGGCTTTAAGGTCGCGGTGTTTAACCGAACGGTTGAAAAAGTTGATGCCTTTATCGCCGGTCGCGGTGCGGGCAAAAACTTTATTGGCGCACACAGCATCAAAGAATTTTGCGCAGCGCTTGAGCGTCCGCGCAAAGTGATGATGCTTGTTAAAGCCGGTAAAGCGGTGGATGACCTTATTGAGCAGGTTCTTCCGTATCTCGAACCGGGCGATATTATCATCGACGGTGGTAACTCGCATTTTCCAGACACCATCCGCCGCACTAAATATGTTGAAAGCAAAGGACTGCTGTTTATTGGAACCGGAGTTTCCGGCGGCGAAGAGGGCGCGCTGCTCGGCCCATCCATTATGCCCGGCGGTTCACCCGCCGCGTGGCCGGCCGTGAAGCCGATCTTCCAGAAGATTTCTGCGCAGACCGATGCTGGTGAACCCTGTTGCGAATGGGTCGGCGAGAATGGTGCTGGCCATTTCGTGAAGATGGTTCATAACGGCATCGAGTACGGCGACATGCAGATGATCTGTGAAACCTACCAGATGATGAAAGAAGGCCTAGGTCTCTCCAATGAAGAGATGCACGACGTGCTGAAAGAATGGAACGAAGGTGAACTGGATTCGTACCTTATCGAAATCACTCGCGACATTCTCGGCTACAAAACCGATAAAGGCGAAGCGGTTATTGATGTGATTCTCGACACCGCCGGACAAAAGGGTACTGGAAAATGGACCGCCGTTTCCGCGCTCGACCTCGGCCAGCCGCTGACCTTGATTGGTGAAGCGGTGTTTGCGCGTTGCCTCTCCGCGCTCAAAGACGAACGCGTGGCGGCATCGAAAACGCTGAAAGGTCCCGGCACGAAGTTCACCGACGATAAGGCGGTGCTGATTGCCGACCTCAAGCAGGCGCTTTATGCCTCCAAGATTGTTTCCTATGCGCAGGGCTACCAGCTGATGCGAGAAGCGGCCAAAGAATATGGCTGGAAACTTAATAACGGTGGTATCGCGCTGATGTGGCGCGGCGGCTGTATTATCCGCTCGGTGTTTCTTGGCAAAATCAAAGAGGCCTTCGATGCTGATCCGGATCTCGTCAACCTGTTGCTCGCTCCGTTCTTTACTCAGGCGGTGGAAAACGCGCAGGCCGCCTGGCGCCGCGTGATCATGAAATCGGTTGAGCTCGGCATCCCAATGCCGGCGATCAGCGCTGCGTTGGCCTATTACGATGGCTATCGTGCTGCCCGCCTGCCAGCTAATTTGCTTCAGGCGCAACGTGACTACTTCGGTGCTCATACTTACGAGCGCATCGACAAACCACGCGGCGAGTTCTTCCACACCAATTGGACTGGTCGCGGTGGCGACACCGCGGCTTCGACCTATATTGTTTGATCAGACCCATCCGACGGATCGGACAGATCCGCCGGATTTTTTTTGGGAGGAAGTCATGATCAGCCGCTTTGGAAAAGACGTTTCAATTCAATCCGATGAACTGCGTGCGCTGGTTTTCCAAACCTTGGAAAACGGTGCCGCGAAAGTTTCCAAACCTTGGAAAAAAGTTCTTTTGTTGCCGCCGGATCACACCCGCCTAAATTCTCAGGCGGGGCCGATTACAGCAATTGCGTATGAGATGCTCACCGCACGCGGCGTGAAGGTGGACATTCTTCCAACCCTTGGAACGCACAATCCAATGACGGAAAAACAGCTCCGCATGATGTTCGGCGGCACGATTCCGCTCGACGCCTTTAAGGTTCACGACTGGCGTAACGGCATCGTTCGTAAGGGAGTGATTCCCGGCAAGATGCTCTCCGAATGGTCTAACGGTAAAGTTGATTACACCGTTGGCGTCGAAGTAAATAAAATGCTCTTGGACGGCTACGATCTAATTTTATCAGTCGGACAGGTGGTGCCGCACGAAGTGGTTGGCATGGCTAATTACACCAAGAACATTGTGGTGGGCGCAGGCGGGTCGGACATTATCAACAAGTCGCACTTTCTCGGCGCGGTTTGTAACATGGAAACCATTCTCGGTCGGACGGATACACCGGTGCGCCGCCTGTTTAATTATGCGGTGGACACGTTTCTGAGCGAACTGCCTATTACCTATATTCTGACGGTGATGGAGCAGGATTATTCCACCGGTAAAATGCATATGCGCGGCTTCTATTCCAGTGACGATGCGGAGTGCTATAATGAGGCCTGCAAATTGGCGCGCAACGTGAACATTACACTGCTCGACCGCGAGCCAAAAAAAGTGGTCGTCTATCTCGATCCGCACGAATTCCAGAGCACCTGGCTTGGTAACAAAGCCGTCTATCGTACCCGCATGGCGATTGCCGACGGCGGCGAACTGATCGTGCTGGCTCCGGCGCTCAAGGAATTTGGTGAGGATCCGAAGATTGACGAATTGATTCGTAAATTTGGCTATCGCGGAACACCGGCCACACTGAAGGCGGTGGCGGAACATGAGGACTTGCAGCACAATCTCGGCGCAGCGGCTCACCTGATTCACGGCTCGTCGGAAGGGCGTTTCAGTATCACCTATTGCCCAGGGCCGGATGTGACGCTCGATGAAGTCCGCTCGGTCGGCTTCCATGCGGTGCCATATGAAAAAATGGCCGCACGGTATAATCCATCAAAACTGAAAGACGGTTTCAACACCATGCCGGATGGAGAAGAGGTTTTTTATATTTCCAACCCAGCATTGGGATTATGGGCTTTCAGGGAAAAATTTAGTTAATACTGCGTACTGCGTATTACGTATTGCTTCTCATTGGCACGCGAGAAACTCGGAATACGCAATACGCAATACGCAATACGGAGTACGCCAAATGAAAAAATTCATGGATGATAACTTTCTGTTGCAGACGAAGACGGCGCAACGGCTCTATCACGAGCATGCCGCAAAAATGCCGATCTACGACTACCACTGCCACCTGTCGCCGAAAGAGATCGCGGAGGATAAGCACTACGACAATCTTGGCGAAATCTGGCTTGGCGGCGATCACTATAAATGGCGTGCCATGCGCACAAACGGCGTGGCTGAAAAGTTTGTGACGGGCGATGCCTCGTGGCGTGAAAAATTTCAGAAGTGGGCCGTGACCGTTCCACAGACGATCCGCAATCCGCTCTATCACTGGACCCATCTGGAGCTTCAGCGGTATTTCGGTATCGACGCCTTACTGAGCCCGGAAACGGCGGAAGAGATTTTTGATGCCTGCACCGCTAAACTGCGAACGCCGGAATTTTCTGCCCGCAATCTGATGCGCAAAATGAACGTCAAGTTGGTTTGTACCACCGACGATCCGGTTGATTCTTTGGAACATCATAAACAGATCGACACTGAAGGATTTGAAGTGAAGGTGTTGCCGACCTTTCGTCCTGACAAGGCGATGAATGTGTCGGATTTCAAGGTTTGGAAAAAATATATCGAAACCCTGTCCCAGGTTTCCGGGGTGGAAATTAAGGGGTTTGAGAGCTTGCTGGCGGCGGTTGACAAGCGGCACGAATACTTCCATTCGGCTGGCTGTCGCCTCTCCGATCACGGCGTGGCGTATGTGCCGGATGCGCAGGCGACTGCAACGGAACTGAATAGCATTTTCCAGAAGGCGATGGGCGGCGAGTCGATCAGTCTGCCAGATCGTGAAAAATGTGAAGCCACGTTCCTCTATGAAGTCGGCAAAATGAATCATCAGCGCGGATGGGTGCAGCAGTTTCATGTCGGTGTGTTCCGCAACAATAACAGTCGCATGTTTAAAAAGCTCGGGTCGGATACCGGATTTGACTCGATTGCCGACTATCGACAGGGTCCTGGGCTGATTCGGCTGCTTGACCGGCTCGATAGCACCAATCAACTGGCGAAAACCATTCTCTACAACATCAACCCGTGCGACAACGAGCTGACGGCAACCCTGATCGGTAATTATCAGGACGGCAGTTGCTCTGGCAAAATGCAGTTTGGTTCTGGCTGGTGGTTCCTCGACCAGAAGGACGGGATGGAAAAGCAGATGAACGCGCTCTCCGCGCTTGGACTGCTTAGCCGATTTATCGGGATGTTAACCGATTCACGTAGTTTCCTGTCCTATCCGCGGCATGAATATTTTCGTCGCATTCTCTGTAATTTAATCGGCAACGATGTGGAGAACGGTGAGATCCCCGCCGACATGGGCCTGCTCGGCTCGATGGTCGAAAATATCTGTTTTAATAACGCCAAGAACTATTTCGGAATTCAAATTTAGAAGGGGTACTTATGTCAATCAATGCAGTTTATACATGAGGATGCGGCGACCGGTTCGGACGGCAGGGAAAGTCACAGCTCGCGGCTTATATCGAGGCGAAGAAACTTGGTGTTGAGGTGAGCCCTGTATGGAACAAATCTAATCGCGAGCATAAAACCGTCCATACTGAGCCAGCTTCCGTCCGGAAAGAAGCAGATGCTGCCGTGGCGGCACTCGGCTGGAAGGATCCCTATTTTGTGGATGCCGATCATATTTCGCTGGCGAATGTGGATGGGTTTATTACGGCTTCTGATTTCTTCACTTTGGATGTGGCGGAAAACATCGGAGAGGCGGCCACGCAAAGTGTTGTCGATGCTTTTGTTGTATCGATGAATCGGTATATCGGGCAAATCGAGTTGCCCGGCTTGAGCGAAAAGCTGTCGGTCAGTAAACAAGCCGTTCAGAAGATTGCTGAACACTATCTGCATGCTGTGCAGGAAGCCGGACGGATTTATCGGCACATCGTCGGCAAAAAGTCCGGCGACTTTGCCGTTGAAGTGTCGATGGATGAAACAAACTCTCCGCAGACACCGATCGAGATGCTGTTTATTCTGGCCATGATTGCGCAGGAGAAAATTCCGGTAGATACGATCGCGCCAAAATTCAGCGGACGATTCAACAAAGGGGTCGATTACGTCGGTGACGTGGCTCAGTTTGAAAAAGAATTTGAACAGGATGTGGCGGTGCTGTGCTTTGCCGCTGAAAAGTTCGGATTAAAGAAAAGTTTGCGCCTGAGCGTTCATTCCGGCAGTGACAAATTTGCGATTTATTCGGCCATGAACCGCGTCATCAAAAAGTATGGCGCGGGGCTTCATGTCAAGACAGCTGGCACAACGTGGCTTGAAGAAGTGATCGGTCTCGCAGAAGCGGGTGGATCAGGTCTGGTGGTCGCCAAGAAAATTTATGCAGGGGCGCTGAATCGTTATGACGAACTGGCTGCACCTTATGCAACGGTCATTGATATTGATCCGGCGAAACTTCCACCGGTTGAAACGGTGAACGGCTGGACTAGCAAAGAGTATGTTGATGCGCTTCGTCATGAGCAAAGTTGTTTGGGTTACAACCCGAATTTTCGTCAACTGATCCATGTGGCCTACAAAGTGGCATATGAGTTAGGTGATGAATATTTACGTGCCTTAGACGAACACAAAGAGACCGTATCCCGTAACGTGACGCACAACCTGCTGAATCGACATATTCTGCCGATTTTCAGATAGGCGTAAAAACAAACTAAGACTTTATCTGTTCGGTTCGTGTCTTTGGCGGCAAAAAGCCGCCTGGTTATGATGCCGTCGCTTCGCGGAGCCCGTCCCCGAAGGGGCGGCCCTAAGGGCCGAGGGCGGAGCGAAGCGACGGCATCACTCGAGGTCATACTTTGACCTCTTGTTGAAAGAATATTTCAGCGGGTGTCTTTTTGTCCAGCGAAGAATGTTTCCGCTCGTAGTTATAGTATTGAAAGTACGTATCCAGCCCGCGGAAAAGTGCCTTCCCGCTTTCATAATTTCGGGGGTAAACATTTTCATATTTTACCGTCCACCAAAGCCGTTCAATATCCGCACTCTGGATGCTTCATATATTGGGCATCAATCAGACGCATCCATCGAACATTTTCCTTCGATTCGGGAACGGGCTTGTAATAGAAATTCGACCGGGATAAGCCTGCCAATCTGCATTGCCGCCGGATGGAGTAATCGGCAGATACCTCCACCCAATTGAGACGGCAAGAAACAGGCAGGCTCAGAGCTTTTTTTGAGCCATTTCACATCCATTGAGCCGACCAATTTCTTCATAAAGTGGAGCCGTCAGTGCCTCTTCCGTCTTGAAACCTGTGCTCTTTTTTCCCGAGAACAACTCGGGAGCATGAGTGAGCAGCTCTCTTTTCCACTGAGAAATTTGGTTCGGATGAACCTTATATTCCGTTGCCAATTCACCCAGAGTCTTCAGACTTCTGATCGCATCGAGCGCGACCTTGGCCTTGAATTTATCTGTAAACACCCGTCTGTTATTACTCATTTGCATCCTCCACGTTAATGGTTTTTGGACGCAAACTCCACCTTAGCTCGTAGTCCTAAAATCGGGGGTAACCGCACAGGCGGAGGGTTGGTTCTGTCAAAAATTCTATGAAAAGCACTGAGCGTATGACGGCGGCTCCGCAAACCTCAGAAGACGGAGAGCAAAGAGGGCTTTGAATGGGGGTTGGTTTCTGCTGGAAGAGTAGATGGTGAATGATTTTTAGCGTTTCGTGAGGTGCGTGGGCACAGCGAGACAACAGCGGGCATGAAGTCCGGTGTTCTTTGACATCTGAGTTTTGATTGATTAGGCGGCCTGACGGAGCAGTTCGACCCACTGGTCGGGATAGAGCCGTTTGCCTCCGATAGGTTTCACTTTCGGGGTCGAGATTCTTCAGTCCGATGACGGTGTGTTTGTTGATGACACTGAAGTTGCGGTTTTTTACCGCAGCGGTATTGTAGGCAGTAACCGCACTGTCGTACGAGGGGAGCCCGTCGGTGATCAGTTTGCCGGTGTCGCATACGGGTTGTTCCGGCGGACCATAGCAGCTGTAGATCAGCGCGAGGGCCGGTTCGGCGCCCCGGGTTTCCGAGAGGTTCCAGCCGCAGATCGCGCGGCGGATCTTCGAGATAATAAACCAGGTGTAGCGGGTGATGCCGTTGACTGTGATGTAGGTTTCATCCGCTGCGCAAAGCCCTTCGGGCTTTGGGGAGTTGGCGTCGGTGAAGCTACTCAGATGCCGTGCGGCGGCGTTGGCATAGTTGATAACCGTCTGGTGCAAGATGGAGATATCAAACAATGCTTCATGGCCTCAGAGGTCATACGGGCACTGAGCCCGAAGCTGACCGTGAAGCTCAGGCAAAGACCGACCGTATGCAGGTTGTGGTGGATGCGGCTCAGATCGACCCGG
>JBBQSL010000057.1:0-18124 GCA_038213895.1 Kiritimatiellales bacterium
AACCCCAACGACCACGCCCGTAGGCTGGTCGATGTACCAGACGTGATACGCGGTGATAAACCAGTTCTCGTAAAGATAAACCACACCGGCTCGGCTGGTATTGTTAGTGGACTGGGCTCGCACATAACCGACATTATCCCAGCCGGGATCATCGGCGGGTGCGTTGGTGTGCCCAGCCTCGCCGCCAAGGATAACCAGCGCGGAAGCTGGCGTAGCGCATAGCGCTGCCAGAACGGTTCCAGTTAGGATGGCTATATACGGCTTCATTCTTCAGTACTACCTTTTTTATTTCGTTAGTATTATGAGCTTTTTAGCAGCAAAATAAAGAACCATCACGAGTTTTTGGGATCTGAAAAATTGCTCAATACGTCTTTTGTGGTTGTGCGATAAAACGTAGTATACCTCACAAGGGAAGATGCATTTATGTCGAATTATAACTTATCTCACTTGAAACAGCTTGAGGCGGAAAGCATCCATATTATCCGCGAGGTGGTGGCGGAGTTTGAAAATCCGGTGATGCTTTATTCAATCGGAAAAGACTCGTCGGTCATGTTGCATCTGGCGCACAAGGCTTTCGCTCCGGGGAAAATTCCGTTTCCGCTGATGCATATTGATACGCAGTGGAAGTTCCGAGAAATGTATAAATTCCGCGCGCTGATGGCTGAAAAATATCAGGTGGAAATCAAGGTTTGGATCAATCCTGAAGGCAAGGATATCAGCAATCCATTTAAACATGGCTCCGAGAAGCACACTCAGGTGATGAAAACGGAAGGGCTAAAGCAGGCGCTCAACCATTACGGCTTTGATGCCGCGTTTGGTGGAGCTCGCCGCGACGAAGAAAAATCTCGTGCCAAAGAGCGGGTGTACAGTTTCCGCAACGAATTTCATCAGTGGGATCCGAAGAATCAGCGTCCCGAACTGTGGAATCTCTACAATGCCAAAGTGAACAAAGGCGAATCGATCCGCGTATTCCCGATCTCCAACTGGACGGAACTGGACATCTGGCTCTATCTTCTTCAGGAAGAGATTCCGATTGTGCCTCTTTACTTTGCCGCAAGACGGCCTGTGGTAGAGCGTAGTGGCACATTGATTATGATCGACGATGACCGGATGGTGCTGAAATCAGGCGAAAACCCGATGATGAAAAAAGTGCGTTTCCGCACACTGGGCTGTTACCCGCTGACCGGCGCGGTGGAATCGAACGCCGAAACGCTCGAGGAGGTTGTGCAGGAAATGCTGCTCACCACCACTTCTGAACGGCAGGGCCGCGTGATTGATTATGACGGTGCCGCCAGCATGGAGGAGAAGAAGAAAGATGGCTATTTTTGATTCCTGCGGAATCAAAAAGCAGAGCGCATAGAGCATGGGGCATAGGGGCTTAATATAATGGCAAAATACAACAAAATCTTAAGAAAACCTTGCGTGGGTGCTGAGTTCCCGACCCTATGCTCCATGCTCTATGCTAGAGAGGCACCATGACAGAGAAAACGATAAATTATAAAATTCAGGAAGAATATAGCATCCGTGGCGACATCACCGGCTATCTCCGCCGGCATGAAGAAAAAGACCTTCTTCGGTTCCTGACGTGCGGTTCTGTGGATGATGGAAAATCTACGTTGATCGGGCGTCTGCTGTATGACAGCCACATGATCTACGAAGATCAACTGGCCACCGTGAAGAAAGATTCGAAAATACACGGAACGACCGGCGATGATTTTGATCCGGCGCTGCTGACGGACGGACTGAAGGCCGAGCGCGAGCAAGGGATCACCATTGATGTGGCCTACCGGTACTTTTCAACCGACAAGCGTAAGTTTATTATCGCGGACACGCCTGGGCACGACCAGTACACCCGCAACATGGTTACTGGCGCATCCACCTGCAATCTGGCGGTCATCTTGATCGATGCCCGCTATGGCATCATCACTCAAACTAAGCGGCACAGCTTCATCTGTTCGCTACTTGGCATTAAGCATGTAGTCGTCGCTGTTAATAAAATGGATATCGTTGACTGGTCTGAAGAGGTTTTTGAAAAAATTCGCAACGATTATAACGGGTTTGTGTCCCGGCTTGGGTTTACGGACATCCACTTTATTCCGATGTCGGCGCTGAAAGGCGACAATGTGGTTGAGAAGTCGGACAAGATGCCGTGGTATGATGGCTCGACTTTCCTGCACCATCTGGAGAACGTCAACATTTCCGCAGACCGCAACCTGATTGATATGCGCTTCCCTGTGCAATATGTGTTGCGTCCCAACCTCAATTTTCGTGGATTCAGCGGAACGATTGCCTCCGGCGTCGTGCGGGTCGGCGACGCGGTCATGAGCCTGCCGTCGCGCCGCACTTCGAAAATCAAATCGATTATCGATCCAGATGGTGAAGTCGCTGAAGCGTTTGCGCCGATGGCGGTGACGTTAACTCTGGAAGATGAAATTGATGTTTCCCGCGGCAATATACTGGTGCCAGTCAAAAACCTTCCGCATATTGGCAACGAATTTGAAGCTATGGTGGTTTGGATGCACGAAGTTCCGGCTCAGACCGGAAGATCGTATTTGATTAAACAGACCACCAACATGGTGCCCGGCATGCTGACGGATATACGATACAAAGTGGATGTCAATACCATGCATCGTCGGAAAGAGGATGTGTCCGCGCTGGATATGAACGAGATTGCCCGTGTGCAAATCACCCTGCATCGGACAATTGCCTTCGATCCTTACGAAAAAAATCGTGCGACGGGCGCATTTATTATCATCGACCGCATGACCAACAATACGGTTGGCGCGGGAATGATTATTGATCGTGCGGTTTCAAAGCCGAAGGCCGACGCGCCAGCCAGTAAAAATATTACCCGGAGCGACAGTCTCGTCTCTGCCGAAGACCGACAGAAGCTTTTGAATCAAAAAGGCTCAACCCTGTGGCTGACCGGACTGAGCGGTTCCGGTAAATCCACTATTGCTCGGCAACTCGAACGGGAACTGATAGATCGTGGACACGTCTGCTGTATATTGGATGGCGATAATATCCGGCACGGGCTTAACCGCGACCTTGGGTTTTCCGCCGAAGACCGCAAGGAAAACATCCGGCGTATCGCGGAAGTAGCACGGCTTTTCAATGAAGCTGGTGTCATTGTGATCACCGCCTTTATTTCTCCGTACCGGCAGGATCGCACCGCCGCCCGAACCGTGATTAACGGAACACACAACTTGGCTGAAACGGACGATCGGTTCATAGAGGTTTTTGTGGACGCTCCTCTGGAAGTCTGCGAACAGCGCGACCCGAAAGGGCTCTATAAAAAGGCTCGCGCCGGAGAAATCTCACAGTTTACTGGTATCAGCGATCCTTATGAAGCACCTGAAACCCCTGCGCTGATCTTGCCGACTACAGACCTGTCGGTTGAACAGGCCGTCAATCAGGTGATCGAAAAATTAAGACAAGAGGGCCTTATCCGCTGAGATTACGATAAAACGTCTGGCATAAATTATAGCACATTCGTTAACAGATAACCGCGGTTTAGAGCGTTTTCGGCAGGCAGGATGCCTGCGATACGTACCGCGGGCTTCTAGCCTGCCTTTTAGAACCGGCCACAGATTTTTTGAATACGCTCTAGCTACAGTTATTTTGCGCCAAACCGAAAGAAAACGGTATAGACGGTTTTGGCTAAAATGTAGATGTCCAGCCAGACGGACCAGTTGTTGACGTAATAAAGATCCAGTTTGGCTCGTTCCTTATAGGTGAGTTCGTTGCGCCCAGAGACCTGCCAGAGTCCGGTCAGCCCCGGTAAAACCTGATTGAAGATCGCCGCCGTTTCACCGTATATCTCCAGCTCTTCCGCAATCAAGGGGCGCGGGCCGACCAACGTCATCTTGCCTTGCAGGACATTAAACAGCTGGGGCAGCTCATCGAGGCTGGTTTCTCGTAGCCAATGGCCCACCTGTGTGATGCGTGGGTCATTTGTGAGTTTGCCGTACGCGCCCCACTCCTGTTTCATTTCAGGCGAGTTGTTAAGCAGTTCGTGTAGCTTTCCTTGTGCATTGTCAACCATGGTTCTGAATTTATAAATATTAATATATCGCCCGTTTTTGGTGATGCGTCGGTGCTTGAAGGTAACAGGTCCGGGTGAGTCGAGTTTAATCAAAATGGCGATCAAGCCCATGACCGGCAAGGCCGCGATCAGGCAAGGTAGAGTCAGCGCGTAGTCGAGGATATTTTTAAGCTGGTAGATTGCTGGAATTTGCAGGTTGTGACGGATTTCTAGTCCAAGAATTCCGCTGATGTCTTTTGGTATGATGCCGGAGCATGTCTTTAAAAAAGATTTTGGAATTAAAAGAAGGTGCGGGAAAAGCAGGCCGTACTCATTGATAATTTGCTGAATATACGGTGAGTCAAGGGGAGCCTCTTTTGCCAATATGGCATATTTGACCGCCATTTTTAATGATTTTTCAGGAATGTCTTTCAACCCTCCCATAAAAATTGCTTCTGACGGCATGTTGTGCTGTTTGTGATCGGTGAAAAATCCGACAGGGATCAGACCGTATTCAGGGTGACGGCGCATATTTTCAAAAATTTTGCAGGCAATATCACCTGAGCCAATAATAATGGCTGGAACGCCCCAGCAGTTCATATGGACACAAATTTTTCTTAGTATAAAGCGGTTTAACGGCAGTAGAATCAGGCAGGTCAAACAGGTTCCAATTAGAATAGTCCGAGAGTAAAGGTATTCATCGGGGCGGTAGCAATAGTTCCCGAAACCCAGCATAATAAAGATGCCACAAACAGCATAAACGGTTCGCCGTATTTCTTCTACAGGTCCTAGGGAAGCCCCAGAATGGATGGACGTGCCACTGTAGAGCCCCAATTTTTCGAATACCAACCAGAAAAGCAAAAGAAAAGGCCACAGTCTGAAATAATTCTTTGGGTTGAATTCTCCACCCAGTTCCTTACGCACAATGACAAAAAAACAGAAAACGAACCCTACGGTCAACAGATCCACTGTGATGCTCAGTAGCTTCGTGCATGAAATATGAAAATCAGGTTTTTTGTTCACTCCAGATTCCGTCATTAGTTCGGCAAGACTTCAGATTGTTGCTTGCCACGGATCACAGAAACATAAAAAGAGATGAGTATCCAGCATCAACTGACAACCAACAACCAAACCATGTTCGCACGGTTTCGCGCGGATTCGCGCTTCCCTTTTCCAAACCAACAAAATAGAGTTGGCTCCGGTTTTTGAAGGATCCTAAAGAGGTGGGCAGAGTGGAACAGGGGAATATATTTTAATGGGTGCCCCCCCTTTTTTTTTAATGTGGGAGGATTGAATGCAAATTGATATGGATTTTTTTACAGGTTCTCGGATTTTGATCACCGGAGGAACCGGATCGCTTGGCAAAAAGCTGACGCGCATGTTGCTTGATACGACAAAGAACTCAATTGTGGTGGTGTACAGCCGTGATGAGTTTAAGCAGTTTGAAATGCGGGTATCTTTTTCGACGGAAGAACAGGCTCGGTTGCGTTTTTTTATTGGTGATGTTCGCGACGCGGAACGGCTTAAGCGGGCGATGGTCGGGGTGGATTATGTGATTCACGCCGCCGCTCTTAAGCAGGTTGATACGGCGGAATACAATCCGGGGGAATGCATTAAGACCAATGTGATCGGTGCGGAAAATGTGATTGAAGCCGCGCTTTCGTGCGGGGTGAAAGGCGTGGTGGCACTCTCTACCGATAAAGCCTGCGCTCCGATCAATCTCTATGGCGCGACCAAGCTGGTCTCCGACAAACTGTTTGTGGCCGCCAATAACATTAAAGGGGATCGTAAAATTCGGTTTAGTGTGGTTCGCTACGGTAATGTGATGGGTTCGCGCGGCTCGGTTATACCGTTTTTTATGAAACAGAGAGAAATGGGCTTTTTGCCGATTACACATAAAGAAATGACCCGCTTCAATATTTCGATTGATGACGGAGCCGCTCTGGTGATGTTTGCGCTGAAAAACCAGCTCGGCGGCGAAATTTTTATACCCAAAATCCCATCCTACAAAATTTTGGATGTGGCTGAAGCGGTTGCGCCCGGATGCGAAACTCGCGAAATCGGGATCCGACCCGGTGAAAAGTTGCACGAAGAGATGATTACGGCCACGGACTCGCTCGACACCATAGATCTTGGCGAATATTACGCCATTCTGCCCTCCGTCTCCTTCAACTACACTCGTGAAGATTATTTGAATCATCATCCGCAAGCCGTCTATGTCCCGGAAGGATTCTGTTATAACTCCGGGAGTAACAAAGAGTGGGAAACGGCTGAATCGTTGCGTAAAAAAATAATCCGATTCGTTGATCCCACGTTTAAACCGGAGTGAGTTATGGACTGTTGTCTTCCCTATGGCCGACAGGCCATTGATGAGTTGGATATTCAGGCTGTGGTGAATGTCCTGCGCAGTGACTGGCTGACCTGTGGTCCGGCGGTCACGGAGTTTGAGCGGGTGGTGCGCGATTATATCGGGGTCAAACATGCCATTGCCGTTAGCAACGGAACAGCCGCTTTGCATCTCTGCTGCATGGCCCTCGGCGTTCAGCCCGGTGATGTCGGCATCACCTCGCCGTTAACCTTTTTAGCCTCCGCCAACTGTGTCGCTTATTGCGGCGGACGACCCGATTTTGTGGATATTGATCCGGAAACCTATTGTATCAGCCCCAAGCGGCTGGAGGAATATATTCTCGCCAACGGTGTGCCCAAGGTGGTGATTCCTGTTGATTTCGCCGGTGTGCCCGCCGATTTGCCGCAAATTTATGCGCTGTCCCGGAAATACGGTTTTGCGGTGATTGAAGATGCTGCTCATTCTATCGGCAGTAGCTATTCGTTTGCAGGGCGCACCGTGCGTTGCGGCGCCTGCGAGCATTCCGATCTGGCTATTTTTTCATTTCACCCGGTCAAAACAGTGACGGCTGGCGAGGGCGGTATGGTGTTGACCAACGACGATGCTCTTGCCGACAGAGTTCGGATGCTCGCTAGCCACGGGATGGAGCGGGATCCTGCACTTTTTGAGCCGTGGCCCGTACGGAACAGCGACGGCACCTTGCAGGACGGCGCCAGTCCGGCTGATCCGGATTTTGTTAAAGCCCCCTGGCTCTATCAGCAACAGGCACTGGGTTATAACTATCGGGTCACCGATATCCAGTGCGCGCTGGGTACCTCGCAGTTCAGTCGGCTGGATGAAATTATTCAGCGGCGCAGGGTTCTTTTCGACCAGTATCAGCACGCCTTCGGATCGAATTCTCGGTTGATTTGTCCTCCATGTCCGGAAGGAAGTGACCCAGCCTATCATCTGTACGTCCTCCGCTTTAAAGAAGGCGCGGAATCTCAGCGATTGGGGGCCTGTGCAACGCTGCGCGAAAACGGCATTTTCGCTCAGGTTCACTATCTTCCGGTTTATCTGCAACCGTGGTACCAGCGGCAGTACGGCTATCCGCGAGGAAAATGTCCTGAAACGGAAGCCGTCTACGGCAACTGCCTGAGTATCCCTCTTTTTCCCGGCATGACGGAAGAGGATATGCAGAAGGTCATACGAATCATTAAAGGGCTTACGGCGCAGGACTGAAAATGGCCGATAAACAGAAAGACATATTCCTTCAGTCGGAAGGTGACGCGTGGTTTTCGAGAAACCGGCAGGCTCTTGCCGACCGGAAATTTCCCGATGGCGATGCCATACTGGCAGAGCTTTGTGGACTTCTTCCAAAGGAGTCGAACCGGAAGCTGAAAGTGCTGGAAATCGGCTGTGGAGAAGGTGGACGGCTGGTGTGGTTGCAGCAAAACTGTGCGGTTGAGTGTTACGGCGTTGATCCTTCGACACAGGCGGTTGAAGCGGCCACAGCCCGCGGGATCAAAGCCTTTAAGGCGGTCGCTGATGAGTTGCCGTTCAGTGCTGAAGCATTCGATGTGGTGATCTTCGGCTTTTGTCTTTATCTGTGTGACCGGAGTGATCTCTTTCGGATTGCCTGCGAAGCGGATCGTGTCCTCCGTTTACCGGGCTGGCTGATCATTCAGGATTTTTTCAGTCCGGTTCCCCGCTCCCGTATCTATCACCACCGCCCCGGCGTGATTTCGTATAAGATGGACTATCGGACGCTGTTTTCGTGGCACCCTGATTATGAATGCCTCACCCATAAAGTCAGAGGCCACCAGAACGGCGTACACACCGATGATCCGGAGGAGTGGACTGCGGTTTCGGTTTTACGAAAAGCATCCTGTGGTTAATGGAGGATTTTTCCTGATGAATATTGAAAAAAGTTTAGCGATGCAGAAGAAGGCTGCGGCGCTTATTCCCGGCATGACCCAACTGCTTTCCAAGCGGCCCGATATGTTCAGTTACGGCGTCTGGCCCGGCTATTACAGCAAGGCGGAAGGGTGTCAGGTCTGGGATCTCGACGGCAACCGCTACACCGACATGAGCATTGCCGGAATCGGTGCGAACATTCTCGGTTACGCCGTTCCCGAAGTCGATGACGCGGTGCGCCACGCCATTTCCAACGGAAGTAGTTCGTCGCTCAACTGTCCCGAAGACGTCGAGCTGGCCGAGATTCTCTGTGAGTTGCACCCATGGGCACAGATGGCTCGGTTTACGCGCGGTGGCGGCGAGTCGATGGCGCTTGCCGTGCGCGTTGCCCGGACGCACACCCGCCGCGATCGCATCGCTTTCTGCGGCTATCACGGCTGGCATGACTGGTATCTGTCCGCCAATGTTGGTACCGAAGATGCCTTGGGCGAGCATCTGCTGAGCGGCCTCAGCCCGGCCGGCGTTCCGCAGGGACTCAAGGGAACTGCACTGCCGTTCCGCTATAACCAGCCGGATGAGCTGGAAGCCATCGCAAAAAAATATCCCGGCGAGCTGGCCGCCATCGTAATGGAGCCAATCCGCAATTCACCGCCCGAGCCCGGATTTTTTGAAGCCGTCCGCCGGATTGCGGATGAAACCAATGCTGTTCTGGTCGTCGATGAAATTTCGGCTGGACTCCGCATGAATACCGGCGGCGCACATCTTAAAATCGGCCTGCAGCCCGACATCGCCGTTTTTTCCAAGGCGCTCGGCAACGGCTATCCGATCGGCGCGGTCATTGGAAAACGGGAGGTCATGCAAGCGGCGCAAAGCAGCTTCATTAGCAGTACCTGCTGGACGGAACGTACCGGCCCAGCCGCCGCTATTGCGACGCTGCGTCGCCATCGCGAGCTGGATGCCGGACCGTATCTGATGAGCCTCGGCGAATCTGTACAGGCCGGCTGGCAGGCAAAGGCTGACCGATACGGAATTCCTGTGCATGTCGGCGGACTGCCGGCCATGAGTCATTTCAGTTTTGAACATGAAATCCCGCTGGCTCTCAAAGCGCTCTTTGTTCAGCTGATGCTGGCAAAAGGATTTCTGGCAACGACCGCTTATTACGCGATGGCCGCGCACCGGCAGGAACATGTCGAGGCCTATCTCGAAGCGGTGGATTCGGCCTTTGCTGAAATGGCGGACATCATTGCCGCAAAGAATGTCATGCAAAAACTGAAAGGCCAGCCGGCATCCGCCGGATTCAAGCGTCTGACATGAGTAACGACTCGTCCAGATTTGTCCTCGGAACCGTGCAACTCGGCATGCCGTACGGTATTGCCAACAGCGTCGGCAAGCCCGATGCGATTGACGCGACCGCCGTGGTTTCCGCCGCATGGCAGGGCGGCATTCGATTTTTCGACACGGCGCAAGCCTACGGCGATAGCGAAACGGTTCTGGGAGAAATTTTTCAGACCTTGGAAATATCGGATCAGGTCAGCGTCATCAGCAAACTGCCGCCGGGGCTTGACGGAACGGATCGAACCGCAGTTTTGCACTGTCTGGAAACGTCGTTTGAACGCTTGCGCGTGCCTTCGCTGTACGGGCTGATGCTGCACCGCGAAGAGATGCTTGATGATTGGGATCGCGGGCTGGGTGATGTGCTGGCTGAAATCAAGGCTGGCGGGCGGACGCGGCACATCGGCGTTTCGGTCTACACGTCGGAGCGCGCTTTACAGGCTTTGGAAACTCAGTGTGTTGACCTGATTCAGATACCGGCCAGCATTTTTGACCGGCGTTTCGAAAAAGCCGGAGTGGCGTTAGAGGCGGCGCGGCGCGGCTGTGAACTGCATATCCGCAGTGTATTTCTTCAAGGCTTGCTGCTGATGGCACCGGAAGAACTGTCTGCTGCGATGAGTTTTGTAAAACCGACACTGACCTGCTTTGCGGAACTGGCCGCCGAATCCGGACTGACTCAGCAGGAGGCTGCGCTTCTTTATATTCGGGAGCGCTGGCCGCAGGCCAAGGTGCTGTTTGGCGCTGAGAATGAAGCACAGGTGAAGTCCAATATCGACTGCTGGCAGCGCCCAGTGGAACCGACCATTTTTAAACTTTTTGATGAAGCATTTAGTACGTTAGACGAAAAAATAATCCGACCGGACAGGTGGCCGAAATGAAAATAGTTGTCATTATTCAAGCACGCCTGGGTTCGAGCCGTTTGCCCGGCAAGGTGTTGATGCCGCTCGGCGGCAAGCCGTCGGTGCAGCATGTAATTGAACGCGCCCGGTTGGTTCGCGGCGTCGATGAGGTGGTGCTGGCCACTTCCACCGCGTCGATTGACGATCCGCTAGCCAACTTCTGCAAGACCTTCAGCGTGCCAGTTGTACGGGGCAGCGAGGAAGATGTTCTGGATCGTTATTATCAGGCCGCCAAAGCCGCCCGGGCAGATGTGGTGATCCGCATTACGGGCGACTGCCCGTTGCTGGATCCGGACGAAAGTGCCAAAGTGCTGGAAGCCTTTCATTCTTCCGGCGCCGACTATATCTCGAATGTCCATCCGCCGACATTGCCGGACGGACTGGATACGGAAGTTTTTAGTTTTAAAGCGCTGGAAACGGCCTGGAAGCAGGCAGAAAAAAAATCCGAACGGGAACATGTCACGCTGTACATTTCTACTCATCCCGAACAGTTCTGTCTGAAAAGCATCAGCAATTCGGTTGATTTGAGCGGGCACCGCTGGACGCTGGATGAAGAGCGGGATTACCGCATGCTCAGCGCGGTTTATGATGAACTGACCCAGCGCGGTCAATTCGGAACGCTTGATCAGGTGCTGGGCATTTTGCGTGATCGTCCTGACATTGCCCGCCTGAACGGTTCGATCGAGCGGAATGAAGGCCTCAAAAAATCGCAGCAGGAAGATGGGTTAGTTTAATACTCAATGATTGAGTATTAATACTAAATCATTGAGTATTACCTGTTTGACATTTATTATTTATGGCTTAACTTACTTATTATGAACGTGATAAAAAGAGAATGTTCCAGCAAAGCGTTGGAGATGATTCGAAGCGGATCACCCTTTATTCAGGTAATATGCGGCCCGCGACAGGTTGGAAAAACCACTGCCGCCCGTCAGATTATGGAAAGCGCGGGAATGCCGTCTGTTTATTCAACGGCGGATAGCGTTGCACCGTTAGGTTCTGAATGGCTGGAAACTCAGTGGTATCGTGCTGAACGGGAGGCCAAGGTGATTAAAGGGCCTGTATTGCTGGTGCTCGATGAACTTCAGAAAATTCCAAGCTGGAGCGATACCCTGAAATCGTTTTGGGATCAGCGCCAGTCAGATATCCGCCTTTTAATTCTTGGTTCTTCGGCCATGTTGTTGCAGAAGGGTTTAACAGAAAGTCTGGCGGGTCGGTTTTTTCTGCACCGTTTCCCGCATTGGACGTTTTCAGAGTGCCGCAAAGCCTTTGGCTGGGAACTGGATGAATGGCTTTTTTTCGGGGGATATCCTGGCGCAGCCGTTTTCGCCGACAATGAAGCCGACTGGAAGCATTATGTAACCGATTCGCTGATTGAAACGGTTCTTTCCAAGGATGTCCTTCAACTCCAGAACATCACGAAACCGGCGCTTCTTCGCAATCTATTCGGGCTTTCGGTAACCTTTCCGGCTCAGATTCTGTCCTATAATAAAATGCTGGGGCAGTTGCATGAAGCAGGCAATACCACCACATTGGCGCATTATCTGAAACTGCTGGAATCCGCATTTTTGATCAGTGGTCTCGAACTTTACTCCAAAGGGCAACAACGTAAGCGCGGCAGTAGCCCGAAGCTGATCATCTGGAATAATGCGCTGATTAATGCCGTAGGGCTTCGCAGTGCAGCGCAGTGCGAAGAAGACACAGTTTGGCGCGGGCGGCTGGTTGAAAATGCGGTCGGAGCGCATTTACTGCAATCTTTGCATTCGCCGAATGTTTCAGTCACTTACTGGAGGAAGGGTGAGCTGGAAGTTGACTTTGTTGTGGAATCCGGAGATCGGGCGGTTGCTGTCGAAGTTAAAAGCGGGCGAACCGGAAAAGTTGCCGGGTTGGCGGCATTCAAAAAACTTTATCCGCGTAGCCGGGCTGTGATCATCGGCGGAAACGGGATTCCGCTGAATGAGTTTTTTGCAGATAACGGTGCAGCTATTCTGCTGGCCTGATTTGGAAGTCATCGGATGATTTTTTATATGCCTGAGAATCCGTCAAAAATAACAAAAAACTGGCGCGGGAGAGAGCCTCTCCTGATTCGTGCCGATGCGGACAGCCGGATGGGCACCGGTCATGTAATGCGCTGTATTGCGCTGGGGCAGGCGTGGAAAGAGATGGCTGAAGGCGGAAGCCTGAAACCTGAAAATTCAGGTTTCAAGTCTCATCCTTCATCCCTTTCTTCCCATCCCTCTGTCATTTTTATCTGTGCAACGATTCCGGATCCTCTAGCAGAGCGTGTCCAGTCTGAAGGCTTCGGCTTGATTCGCATCAGTGCCGAACCAGGGAGTGCTGAAGATATCCGGCAGACTTTGGAGAACTCGATCCGTCTGTCCTCCGACCTCTGTCCTCTGTCCTCTGATCTCTGGATCGTAATCGATGGTTATCAATTCGGCCTCGAATATCAGCGCGCCGTCCGCAAAGCCGGATGCAAGCTACTGTTGATCGATGATTACAATCATCAGTCCGAATATGAGTGCGACATCCTCCTCAACCAAAATATCAATGCGGCGGAGCTGAACTATAAAATCAATCCCGACGCCCGCCTGCTACTCGGCACAGACTACGCCATGCTCCGCCACGAGTTTTTCCAAGGGGTGAAAGAAACGTTTCCAAACATTGGAAAAACCCAGCAAGCCCCGACGCAGTCGGTTCCAAGCATTGGAAACAATATTCTGGTCACGCTGGGTGGGGCAGACCCTGATAATGTGACCTTGAAGGTGATCAAGGCTCTTCAGCAGATCGATCTGCCGCAGATGTACATCAAGGTGATTGTTGGCCCGGCCAATCCGCATCTTGAAGCATTAAAAAATTCTGCGAGCCATTCGACCTTTGACTTTCGACTTTTGACCGATGTCCGGGATATGTCCGGACTGATGCACTGGTCTGATCTGGCGGTTTCGGCGGCGGGCAGTACTTGCTGGGAGCTGTGCTGTCTCGGAGTGCCGTTTGTGACGCTTGTGCTGGCTGAAAATCAGGTAGGTCTTGCAGAAGGACTTTCCGAGCGGGGCGTCGCAATCTGTTTGGGAGAAAATCCATCCGTTTCTCAGATCGCCGCCACCGTGCAAACTTTGGCGAAGAGTGCCGGATATCGAGCTGATTGTAGCGCGCGAGGCCGTGCGCTGGTCGATGGATTCGGTGTTCTGCGTATCTTGCGCCGCCCAGCGCAGGATGCCGGAATGGATCTTTTTGCCGGGCGCTTGAAGCTCCGCTGTGCCGACGCACGCGATATGGAACAACTTTGGGTTTGGGCGAACGATCCGTCTGTTCGCCGTAATTCCTATCATCCGGAACCAATTCCTCTGGCGGAGCATAAAAAATGGTTTGAAAAGAAGTTTAATGCACCGGAGTCTCTAATTCTAATTCTTGAACTCGACGGCACAGCGGCGGGACAGGTTCGTTATGACCGGATCGATGCAGAGACGGCGGAAATTGATTTCTCAATCGATGCACGGTTTCGCGGACTGGGGCTTGGAATTAAAATTCTTGAAATGAGTTTTAACGAGATTTTTAACCGGTTGCCGATCAATACCGTACGGGCAGAGGTCTTTCAGTCCAACCCTGCTTCACAGGCAGCTTTAAAAAAAACCGGCTTTAAGCTAGAAGATGCATGTGCAATAAAGGGCGTTCCAATTCTTATTTATTTAAAAACGAAATGAAAAAAATTCTTTTTACCGGCGGCGGCGGAGCGGGCAATGAAGCGTTGTACCGTCTTCTGAGCGACCGTTATGAAATGCACTTTGCCGATGCCGATGTGGAGGCGATTGATCCGGTGATTCCTCAAGAGCGGCGGCATGCGATTCCGTTTGCCAATGCTCCGGCATTTTCCATCGAGTTGTGTCATTTGATGCAGCGTCTAAAAATTGATCTACTGATCCCCGGTGTCGATGAGGAGCTTCTGGCTGTTGCAGCTCTTGTGGAGGAGGGTCGCGTGGCCGCACTCTTGCCGCCGTCCGAATTTGTTCGTCGCCATCTCGATAAGCAGACCTCGATGCAGTTTTTGCATGACCATCATCTGTCGGCACCAAAAACCGTTCCGGCCACTCAGGCGGAGGAGATCGGATTCCCCTGTATTGTGAAGCCGCGCAGCGGCAGAGGGTCACGCGGGGTTGCGCTGATCCGCTCGTGCGAACAGCTGGATGCCTATCTTGCGTACAACGGCGGCGCGGATGGATGGATTGCTCAGGAGCAGGGGCAGGGCGAAGAGTTTACGGTGATGATGGCTGCCGATTTTTCCGGACGGTTGCATGCGATTGTTCCCGTGGCGGTGGAGGTTAAGCGCGGCATCACGTTGCGGGCGCACACCTGCCGCAACAGCGCAGTGGAAGAGGCTTGCCGTAAGGTGCATGAGGCCGATCCGGTTGCCGGATGCTATAACATCCAGCTGATTCATCAGGATGACGGACGGATTCTGATTTTTGAAATCAATCCGCGAGTTTCAACCACTATGTGCCTGGGGGTCGCCGCAGGGATTGATCCGATTGCTCTGTTTATCGGCGAGCCGCAGCCTGGCGATGCGCCGCCTCCGGCGTTCAAGGGGAACCTGCATTTAACTCGCAACTGGATAAACTGTTTTACAGAAAGGTAACGGGTGAACTTGGTTCGAAAATTAAAACAGGTCTATTGGACGGTTCGGAAAAAGACGATCCGCCGCTATTACGTGAGTAAAGGGGTGTTCGCAAGAGATATTGTTCCGCTGACAGCGGAAAGTGCCAAGCGGGTTTATGGCCGACGTAGAGACCTAAAGATTTCTTCATATATTAAAAAGGCAGAGGGCACGTTGAGACCTCCGGGGCATTTACCGGAAGATGAGAGGTTTGAATGTTTTAAATTTACCTTTCCTCAGGCTCCGGCGGAGTACAATGCCGTATCTCTGGATATTCGTAATCCGAATTTCACCTTTCAATATAGCCAGCTTCTCGATGACCGCAACCGGGTGATTTATTTTCCGCAGGTGAAATTTCGGGAATTGCCCATGTGGCCGTTCAAACTTCGTGAGTGCAAGAAGCTTCGCGGAACCGTGGCTTACCTCTCGAATACCCTGTTCTGCCAATACGCGCACTGGCTGCAGATGCAACTACCCATGTTGACGGCATATTGGGAACTCTATGGAAAAGAGGCGATCGATTACTATTACATCGGCGACTCGAAAATTAAACCGTTTGCTCTGGAGTGTCTGCTCCAGATGGGGATTCGAGAAGATCAGGTTGTTGATTATCCCCTGCCGGGCGGATCGATCCCTGATTTCTATCCTGTACATGAACCATAATCCCCAGGAAATGCAGAGCGGGTTTGAGATGAATTTTCACACCTATCAGTTTTTAAAAAATAGCCTGTTCCAACCGCAGCTTCCGCAGCCGGGAGATGCAAAAAAGCTATTTATTATGAGAGGAAAGGTCAATGGACGCATTGAGCGGAATCTTCCGGAAATCCGGGTCGCTTTGGAGCCATTCGGGTTCCACTTTCTAACGACGGATGGACTTACGGTACAGCAGGAGGCCGATCTGTTCGGCAATGCCGAGGTGGTGATTGCCGTTCATGGCGCAGCGTTGCACAACCTGTTGTTTTCCCGACCTGGCACCAAGGTGGTTGAGATTTTTCCATATGATTATTTTGAATCATCAAATTACGTGATCGCCAATCACAGCACCTGCGAATATTTCTATTTGATCGGAGAGCCCCTTCCGCAAGGCCCTGTCGGAACTTCTTTTGTTGATCGCAACCGGACAGACGTTATTGTGAATCTGGAAAAACTGCTCCGACTCTGCCGACAGGCGGGAATCATTTAAGTATATGAGCTCTCTAAAAAAAAATCTGAGACAGATGGCGATCACCTGCGCACAGCGCCTTCCTATCAGTTCTGCGGTTATGGGTTTGCCGAAGGGGGTCACTCCATTTTCCAAAGAATATGCGAACAAGTCCGGCGTGGCGGCGTACCGGATGTTCCTGCCCGAATCGATCTGCCATCGGAAGCCACCGAAAGTGGTTGACGGCGGCGTTCAATGGAAGTTTGACGGGCGCGGTGAAGAGTCCGAGCTGGAAACGTTTCTTATCACGATTCCCAGAGGGAGGACGGCGGGTGGTATGGGTGCGATTATTACGCACGATGATCGCCTTCTGCTGGATGTTTCGCGCGATTTTTCCGGAACGCACCACTTATTTAAACAGCTTACGCTTCCGCGATGCCGAAAGGTTGCGGGGCGTGTTGCGGTTCTGGCATCGGCGGGGGGCAACGCCGTTTTCCATTGGCTGACGGATTCGCTCCCGCGCATCGAAATCCTGCGCCGTATTCTGCCGGGTGGACTAAATTCATTAGATTATTTCGTCGTAAACAGCGGCATTCCGGTCATTCAGGAGTCGCTGGCGATGCTTCGGATTCCTGCGGAGAAAATCATTTTGGCTGATGCGTCCACGCATATTCAGGCCGATGAACTGATTGTTCCCTCGCTTCCAGGGATCAGTGGGAACCCGCCGCGATGGGCCTGTGATTTTCTGCGCGAAACCTTTCTGCCGCAGCGGGCGGCGCTGACTCCGTCGCCACGGATTTATATCAGTCGAGCCGGAGCCCGCTATCGCCGGATCGTTAACGAAGAAGCGGTTCTTGCTCAGTTGACCCGTTGCGGATTCGTTCCGGTGCGGCTCGAAGAACACAGCTTTGCCGAACAGATTGCGCTGTTTGCCGGTGCCGAAGCCGTTGTTTCTCCGCACGGGGCCGGGCTGACCAATTTACTTTGGTGTAATCCGGGAGTCGGTGTGCTCGAGCTTTTTTCGCCGGACTATGTTAACGTCTGCTTTTGGGCTATTGCCAACCAGGTTGGGCTGGACTATCACTACTTGACCGGAAGCGGGGATGTGCCTTCTGCTGGCACGGATCCCCATCAGGTTCAGGCCAATATCACCGTTCCGCTAGGCGCGCTGGAATACAGTATGAATAGATTGTTGAACCGATGAGTATAAAAAACACCCTTTGGAATATTCGCAAGAAGGCTATCCGTATGGCAAAAACGATAGCTGGCGCACCACGCGCAACGGGCATGGTCGGGCTTTCGCTCGAACAGGCTCGAGTAGTATACGGTGGACGAGATGATATAACGATTCACGAATTTGTCCGGGAAAATACCACAGCACTGCTCACTCCGAAGCATTTGCCGGAGGATCATTTGTTTTTCGGCAGGCAGTTTCGCTTCCCACAGGCGATCCCAGGTTATAAGGCCGTGTTGCTGGATGTCCGTAATTCAGAGTTTACCTTTCAGCGTCATCACCTGATTGATGATCAGCGGCGGGTGATTTATGAGCCCCATCTGACTTTTGAGGATTTGGCGGTCAAAAAGCAGTTTCTTGTTCCGTGCAAGAAACTTAACGGCACCGTCGCCTATCTGGCGAATACACTCTTCTGTCAATACGGCCACTGGCTACAGGTGCAACTTCCAATGTTGGCCTCGTACTGGACTCTTTTTGGAAAAGAAAACATCGACTACTATTATATCGGCGACGGGCAGATTAAATCATTCGCTGAGGAGTCGTTACTTCAGATGGGGATTCGTAAAGAGCAGATTGTTGGGTTTCCCTGTCGCGCCGACC
>JBBQSL010000058.1:0-18110 GCA_038213895.1 Kiritimatiellales bacterium
TGCTTCACGTGTCAGCCGCTCAGTGATGGAGTCAAGGCTTTCGGCGTAACGGGGCATAATTCCGCACCGCTCCAGCAGATTTTCAGCCGCGCGCATGCCGGAGGGATCATCGCCCCAAACACAGACGCACCGTCCGCTCCATTGTGACAGAACATCCTGGGCTGACACAGGATTCTGCGGCGGGGTTTGATCCAGAATATCAAAGGAGAATTTCGATCCTTCGCCTTCTCGGCTTTCGACCCAGATGGTGCCGCCCATCTGTTCCACCAGACTTTTAGAAATCGCTAGTCCAAGTCCGGAGCCTCCGTGCTTACGGGTATTTGAATTATCGCCTTGCTGAAACGGCTTAAAGATCTTCCGTAAAGTCGCCTCGCTCATGCCTTCACCGCTGTCTTCAACCAAAAACTCAATCCGAACACTTTCAGAGGGAAGCGTCCGGCGGTTCACGATTAGCTTTACAAATCCTTTCTCGGTGAACTTAAGTGCATTATTGAGCAGATTGACCAACACCTGCCGCAAACGGTCCGCATCATTGATTGTCGTTTCCGGAATACTCTCCCCAACCGTGCAATCGAACCGAAGCCCCTTTTCTTTTGCCAAGGCCGCAAGTTCTGCCATCGCATGATTCGTTACGTCACGGACACTAAAGGGCTGCGAATGCACCGTCATTTTACCCATTTCGATTTTTGAAAGATCGAGCAGATCCTGCACCAGCGACAACATGGCCTCCCCACTGGTGCCAATGGTCTGAATAAAATCGCGCTGTTCATCATCGAGCGAAGAATATTTAAGCAGGTCAGAGAATCCGATAATCGCATTGAGCGGAGTACGCAGTTCATGACTCATATTGGCCAAAAATTGTGTTTTGGTCCGATTGGCCTCTTCCGCCACATCGCGGGCACAGCGAACAGCTTCCTCCGCATTTTTCTGTTCGGTAATATCGGTAAAAATCGTGGCAAACTGACCTTTGACCGGAGAATAGACTGAAACGGAATAGTGACGCCCTAAAGCCTCAGAAAAATCATCAATCTGTACGGGATTACCGGTTAACGCCACCTTCCCGTAGGTTTCAATCCAGTGCGGCTCGGTGCCATGCAGAACCTCTTTAACCGTCCGGCCAATCAAATTATCCGTCTGCAGTCCGGTCAGTTTTTCAAACGCCGGATTTACTTCAATAAACCGATAATCACATGGAACGCCTTTTTCGTCGCAGATAATTTCGTGCAACGCAAATCCAGCATGCATGGATTCAAAAAGCTGGCGGTAGCGAACCTCACTGGTCTTAAGAGATTCCTCGGTCTGTTTACGTTCGGTGATATCCCGCGCCACATGAATCGCGCCGATCAGATTCCCATCTTCCAACACCGGTGAAACACTGACATCAAGCCATGCATCCAAAGACTCCGAATACATTTCGCACTGATGTTCTTTGCCGTCGTGAAGCATTTTTTCATGCGGACAACCTTCCGCCGGACAGCTCGTGCCATGAACATATTCGAAACATTTTTTACCGGCCAGCTCAACGGCTGGGAACCCCAGTTTATCGGCCATCATTTTATTAACCCGGGCAATCCGGTGATCGGCATCAAAAATTGCAACCATGTCGGGAATAGAATCAAACGTTCTTTCCCACATGGCATACGCATCATCTTTACCTTCCGTTTTATGCAAAAGGCTCAAAATGCTCATATCACGGTGATGCTGCTCGCTTTTCTCCTGCTCTTCTTTGGCCTTCACCAGCTGGGCTGCCGCAGTCCGGAGAGCCACTTCACCGACATTCAAAGACTGCGTCAGCTGTCGGATAATTTCCGTCACCTGCTCAAACTCAGTGGATTTATCAAAGAAAAAGTCCACCCCCGCTTCGAGACATTTACGGCGGTACTGCGCATAAGGATAATTGGTCATGATAATGACCGTAGTATTTGGATTTTGTGCTTTGATATCACTCAACGCTTTGATCCCGCCGCCGCCTGGCATACGGATATCCAATATCGCCACATCCGGCTTAAACGTCGCGAACTGGCGGAGAGCATCCGTCGTATCCACGGCCACGGCCACCGTTACATTCGGAAGTTGCGCAAGCCGCGCCGCCAACCGGTCGCGAATTGGTTCTGAATCATCTGCAAAAAGCACTTTCATATTCCGTCCAATGTTACCTACGTTTTACATAAAAATAACGTCGGGAATAAACTGTTATTTTTGTCAGGTAAACCCTGACAACAGCAGATAAACCGCCATCGCCTCCAGAATCAATATAATCACGTCGTAACTCATCGTTTAAAAATTCCAAGGGGTGGAACTCGGCTTCAACACGCCGCCCAACAGCGGAATACAGCCCTCAATCCGCGTGCCTTTTCCTGGCGCACTGATTATACGCAGTGTCCCAGCGAGTGCTTCGACGCGCTCGCGCATACCGAGTAGGCCGAACGAAGTCGGTTTTTTATCCGCTCCCGCCTCCATGCCGCAGCCATTATCGGCAATTGAAAAGCACAAATTCTTGTCATCCAAGAATAAACGAATTTCAACCTCCGAGGCTCCGGCGTACCGTGAAACATTCGTGAGCGCCTCCTGAACTAGGCGAAATACCGTAGTTCTCATCTCATCCGACAAGTTGTCGTCCAGAAGTTTCGCCTCGATCTTACATTCAATTTTGTTGCGCTGCTGCCAGTCTTCCACAAGACCGATGACCGCTTCTTCCAAACCGAGATCATCCAGTGCGCCGGGACGTAACCGACGACAAAGTGAATGCACGCATTGAATTCCTTCGCTCAAAAGCTTCTGCATATCGTCCATCCTACGCTTCACCGCGCCGGTACAGTTGCAATCGTCATGCACCATCACCAGATCAATTTTAATAGCCGTCAAAATCTGACCGATATCATCGTGCAATTCACGAGAAATCCGCGTCCGCTCCTCCTCGCGCACCGCTTCCAAATGCTGTATCAACTGACGAATACGCGCTTCGGCCTGCTTTTGTTCAGTGATGTCTTTCAGAATGCAATGGGTTTGCTGAAAAGAGCCGTCCTTGTTGTGTCCGATGCGACCATCAAAAGTGATAAATCGACGCTCGCCGTTCCGGTGCAACATCTCAAACTCAGAATGAATTTTCCCCGCCGCTTTAAAGAGCGGGAAACGCGCGCGAAAGGTCTCAACAAGCTCGGGAGCGAGAAAATCGCCAAACCACTTACCAGCGACTTCATCCAGCTTGTAGCCCAGCGTATCCAGCCAGGCCTGATTCACTTCGATAAAGTTACCATTTTCATCCAAGGACTGATAACCAAGCGGCGCACGCTCAAATAGATTGTAAAACCGATCTTCACTCTCCCGCAGCACGGACTCTGTCTGCCTACGAACTTCATTTTCAGCTTTCAACTCTTCCAGCAGATTGAGCGTGGCGACCTGACTCTGCTCCAGTTCGCGGGTGCGTTCAGAAACAAGCTTGGCAAGATGCTCCTTTTCATTGCGCTTAAAATCATTCGCCGACTTGATCTTAACCATGGCGCGGATCTGGGCAATCAATTCGGTTTCATCGATCGGTTTAGCCAAGAAAGCTTCTGCACCAACGTCAAGGCCCTTGAGTCGGCTCGCTTTATCCGTCCTCAGCGCCGTCAAAAAAATGACGGGGATATCGCGCGTCTGCGGATCAGCCTTGAGCTGGCGGCAAACCGCAAATCCATCCATCTCCGGCATCAAAATATCCAGCAGAATAACGTCCGGATTTTCCATCAAAGCCAGTTCGATGCCCTTCAGCCCGTTCAGCGCCGTTATAATTTTACCCTCCGGCAGCACATCGTGCACCAGCGCATCCAACACCGTCAGATTATCCTGTTTGTCGTCTATCGCCAGTATTTTCATACCAACACCTCCCGAATTGCCTGTTCCAGCAGATGGTAATCAATCGGTTTGGAAACATACCCGTTAAACCCGTGAGCCAGAATCTCTTCCCGGTTGCCCTTCATGGCACTGGCGGTGACGGCAATAACGGGAATATGGCTCAGCGCCGCGTCGGCACGAATCACCACCAGGGCCTCAATGCCATCCATGACTGGCAGTGCCACATCCATTAGAATAAGATCCGGCTTGTGCCGCCGAGCCTGCTCGATGCCAACCTGACCATCGGCGGCTTCTAACAGAGTGTACGTTTCCTTCAGCAAAGCCTGCAATGTCGCCATGTTATCGGGATTATCCTCGACGACGAGAATAATAGGCTTGCCCGCGCGACGCGGCGAACAGGCGGCTTTCTTCGCTAAGGGCGCCGGTTTCTTCTGGAGCGGCGTAACCATTCCCGTGACCGCCGCCAGCAATTCAACTCGGCTGACATCGCCTTTTTGAATCAGTTGATAAATATGATTGGCATTCAAGTCACTTAACTCAGCCTTGGAGAGATATTTGGCCGTAAGAATCAGTACCGGCAACTGAGCCGTTTCCTTCGTGCCGCGCAATTTATTCAAAACCGTAAACCCGTCCACTTCCGGCATCATCAGATCGAGGATCATCGCATCGGGAATCGCTTTCGCGATTTGTTCCAGCCCTTCGCGGCCGTTACGTGCTACGGACACCTGATAGCCCTGTCCGATAAGAATATCCTTAATCTGGATAATGGCGGGTTCGCTATCTTCCACCAGCAGAATTTTTCGTCCACAGCCGTCCGGGAGAACCAACGGAATACGGGCGGTGGTTGGTGCCGGATGCGGCGCGGCGGCGGCACCAGACAGGTGCAGTTCAAGCGGAATCTGAAGAGTAAAGGTTGATCCCCGTCCGGGCAGGCTTTTCACTGTGATTGTTCCTTGCAGCAAGGTGGCGAATTTTTTCGCGATGGCCAGCCCCAGCCCGGTTCCGCCATATTTACGGGAAGTACTTTCGTCGCCCTGACGAAACTCGTCAAAGATATGGCCTAACTGGTCGGCGGAAATGCCGATGCCGGTATCCGTCACGGAAATATGGATGAACCCTGTCGCTGCTTCAGCCGTGATCGCGACCTGACCTTGTTCGGTAAATTTTACCGCATTGCCCACTAAGTTTTGTAAAATATGACGGCATTTCATGAAATCGCTGGTAATGGAGGGCAGCGTTTCATCCATCTCATTAAGCAAGGTGATTTGCTTTTCACGGGCCTGCGGCTCAAGAAGCGTCACCACCTCGTCAACCAGAGTCCGGATAGGAAAACTGGTTAAACTCAACTCTTCGCGACCTGACTCAATACGCGACAGATCGAGAATGTCGTTGATCAATGCCAGCAGATGTTTGCCGTTGCGCTCGATAATTTCGAGATAACTGTATTCTTCGGCAGGAACGGTCTTAGCCAGTCGGCGGTTCAGCACGCCGGACAAAGCGATCACCGAGTTAAGCGGCGTGCGCAGTTCGTGGCTCATATTTGACAGGAAAACGCTCTTAAGCCGATTGGCTTCGTCCAGTTCGTGTTTCTGCATTTCCAGCTCCGTGTTCTGTTCAGTCAATTCATCCGCCTGCGTTTGCAACTCTCGCTTCTGTGCATCGAGCTCGCGGTTTTGGTTTTCCATTTTTTCTGAAAATTCACGAAGTTTACGAAGTGCCAGCACACCGTTCATTCGGGCCGTCAGCACGCCCCAAACTTCATCTAAAAGCCGAATGGTCAACTCGGAATAGTTCCGGACACTCGCCAGAGAAATCACCGCCGCGACGTGCTCGTTCGTGAGGATAGGAATGGTGATGATTTCACGCGGCGCAAAATCCCCACTCACAGCGGCGAAAGTAAAGCGCGAGTCCGCCGGGATATCCGTAACGCGCCGGATCTTCCGCGTGGCCAGTGCCGCACCGATTTCACCTTCACGACTCTTGACCGAAAAAGATTTCTGTCCAACGGAACCCAGCCCGATCGACTCAAAATGCTCGAAAGCCGTCTTTTGTTCATTCAACAGATAAACAGCCCCGACCTGTGAACCGGTTTGTTCAAGCAGTGCCACCAGCACGTCACGGCAGAATGCATGCAGTTCTTCTTCGCGGAGCATCACGCTGCTCAGTTTGGCAATATTCTTGTTGAGATGCATATTCGTTTCAACCGCTGAGGCCATCTGG
This sequence comes from Kiritimatiellales bacterium, assembly GCA_038213895.1. Classification (GTDB taxonomy): domain Bacteria; phylum Verrucomicrobiota; class Kiritimatiellia; order Kiritimatiellales; family Tichowtungiaceae; genus Tichowtungia. The sequence continues at coordinate 6,055 of JBBQSL010000058.1, forward strand.
TTGAATGCGGCAGACAAAGCACCCAACTCATTCGCGGACTCATAGTGGCTGCGGGCATCCATTTTCCCCTGCCGGTATTGATCAGCAACCACAGTTAATTCCCGTAACGGACTTCTGATCCCTACCATAAGCAGATAACCAACGAATACGGACAGCATAAAAATGATGCCAACCGTGATGCCAAGCCGCATCGTGAGAACTGCTTTATGCTGGGTGGCATCTGAATAAAATTTATCACCGCGCTGCATGGCAAAATCGCTGATGTCCCGAACGTGACCCAGCAAAACTTCTACCAGCTTACCGCCCTCGCCGGATATTTTGACTCGCTTGGTCGCTTGGTCGATTTTACCTTCCCGCAACAATTGGATCGTTTCGACCCGGAAAGACTTCCACTGCGCAAAAAGTTTTGCGACGTCATCAATATCGTTCCGCGAACCCAAATAACTATCATAAATAACAGTAATCTGCTGTTGTGCATTCACTTCAAATGTATCAATGCTTTGGAGCGTTATTTGCCGTTCCGCATCATTCGTTTCCAGACAGAGATAGGTCATCGCCCGATGCATCGATAAAATATCAGCCTGCAACTCACCAATCGCTCTGCGCACCGTGAGCGGATGCTCGTAAAGACCCTTGGTCTCCTGCCATATCTGGTTTGACTGCACCCAGGCCAGTCCGCCCAGAACCGCTACGAATGCCAAAACAACCCCCATGCCAAGACGGATTTGTGTGCCAATTTTTAGATCACTGAGTTTCATAATTCTCCTCTCAAAAAGTTTTTTACTCTCCCACCTTGCGAAACACCGCCGCGGGCGGTACTACTGCCCGGAAACCACCCGCCTGTTCAACAATCGTCTTCTCCGCCTCACCCGTTATAAAATACCCATTTTCCGACAAAGACCGTCTGATTTTATTGAGGATTAAACACCTCACCTCCAGCTTGTAGTAGAATAGCAGATTACTGCAAAAAACGAGGTCGAAATCACCATAGATTCCCGTCGGCGGACTGACGGAATGCGGATCGAGCAAATCGTAAACAGAAAAATCAATCCGCGCCTTAATTCGAGGATCAAAGACATAGGATTCACCCTGTCGGGAAAAATAACTGTGAATGCGCCGCAGACAGACGTTCTGTACCGTAGCTTCTTCGTACACACCCCGACATGCAGCGGCTAGTGCCGTTTCGGAACCATCCGTAGCGAAAATACGAAAAGGGATTGCCGCACCCCGCGCGACGGCCAGATCTTCCAGCAAGATAGCCAAGGAGTACGGCTCCTGTCCGGCAGCGCAGCCCGCCGACCAAATGCGCAGTTCTGTCCGTCCAGACTTTCCCAGTTCGTTAATCAGGCCGGGCAAAATCATCTGTTCAAGTAGAACAAAAGCGAGCGGGTTGCGGAAAAATTCGCTGTAGCAGATATCCAGCGAAGCAAAAAAATCAATGGCCTCTGCTCGGTTACCCGCCAGCCAGTCCAAATAAATCTCCACCGAAGGACTGGCCACAAAAGCCACCCGTTTATCAAGCGACTTCCCGAGGAACGTCTCGTCGTAACAGGCAACGTCCATTCCATGCCGACTCATCACTTCAACGATTTGATTACGCATTACCATATAACATATAAAATCCGTCTTCCTCACCCGACAATCTTATACCGCTCCTGCCCGCCGGCTTGCTGCGATAATTCGTTGATCTCCTTCTTCAGTTCGATCATGCGCAATTCCCTGTCCACCATGAAGCTATTGAGTTTCACTAAAGCAGCCATCTTTTGGCGCAACTCCTCCTCAGCTTCTTTGCGTTTCGTAATATCACTAATGATGTGTACCGAACCGATATATCCGCCCGAAGAATCCAGCAACGGGTCGGCGATAAGTTCAAACCATTTCCCGTCATTCAGCCATTCCTGAGTCTCGCGCCGCAGACTGCTCTGCGCCCGGACAACTGGACAGCCTGGAATCGGACAGTCCGTTCCATGTGTAAAACTCCAACAGTATTTTCCAACCATCTCACTTTGCGAACGACCGGTAAATTGCTCCGCCATTTTGTTTGACCGTAGAATGCGATTATTCTCATCCAACAGCCAAATCGCGTCATTAGTCGCATCAAATGTTTTCTGCCACTCCTCTGAAGCTCGAAAGACCTTTTCTTCTGCTTCTTTTTGCGCGGTAATATCCATTAAAATCCCATTAATAAGCCTTTCATCCGACTGATCGTTTTGAACTAAACAAGTCGATACCCGTGCATAAATAGTCGCTCCGGAGCGGTGAAGCATACGATGATCGATCATTAATTGGGCTCCGGTAAGATTTTTGGCGAAATTTTCTTCTGCCTGTTTGATTTCATCAGGATGAATGAAGGTTGCAAAATGCTTCCCAATCACTTCACTGAGACTGTACCCCAGAATGACCTGTATCGCCGGATTCACATACTGGACGATGCCGCTTGAATCGATAGAGAAGACAGCCTCACTCAAACTATCAGTTAATTCGCGGAAACTATTTTCCATTTGCTTCAACTCAGCTGTACGAAGTTTAACTAACTTTTCCAGAGCGAAACGACGGTTGGTGACCAGCGCAACAATTATAATGATCATGATGGTCATGAGCAATCCAACGAGCCCAACGATCCAATCGTGGCGCAAAGAGTTATCCACCAGCCAGACTGGCTCAGGATGCAGGCGCAAGATGTACGCTTTGCCAAACTGGAAGATCGGAATGGTGAGGCTCAGGTCTTCAGTAGAATCACTTAAACAATGTTGGCTGCAATTGCTGGAGGTTCCGATGATGTGAAGAGGCGCTTCACCTTGCCTAAGCTCAAACAAACTGATGCCCAGACTTTTATTTTTCTTCAGACCGGAAAACTGTGACCCGCCCAACAGACTTTCAGAACGCACCGCAAAGGCCACCACTCCCTTTTGAATAGAGGCGTTCACCTTTTTAAAAATAAAAATTCCAGTGGGCTGATTGGTCATCGCAATGAGCCGCACCGGATCGGTAGCGGTCACCAATTCGGTGCGCAAGGCTTCCTGTATCGCAGCCCGGCGAACCAGTTCAGAATTCAAATCATAACCCAGCCCGGATTCATAACCAGCCAACGGTTCAATATAAAGTGCCGGATAATAAACTGAGCGTCCCGTTGCCGGTTCATTATTGCCCGCTGAATTTTTCTGCCAAATGGAAAAGTTCGACACACCTTGGGTTCTCACTGTTTGAATGAGAGAGTCGGTTTCACCGTCCGACACAGCCGGAATCCAAACGCACCCTTGAATCGTACCCTGCTGAACTATTTTTCGACAATAGGAACTGAACTCCTCGCGGTTAATAAAATCGCTTGATTCAAAAAAAGAGGCCAATCGATCAATTATATGACCGAATTCCGCAATATTCGCAGCACAGACTCCGGCCCGTTCCCTCGCAAGTGCCTGAAAAGTATTCCGGCGAAAATCCCGTTCAGTTTCGTGAAAATACAACGTCGCTAACACGGTCAGCAGGCTCATAAAAACAAAACACAAAACCGTTTCAGTCTGTACAACTCCGGTTTTTCTCTGCGGAAAACGGCACCGTATGTGCCGAAGAATAAGACCACTCAAAAATAAGAAACCGGTTAGGAACATAGCAATTCCGGCGGGTATCCACTGCGCCCGTCGAACAGCAGCAAGCCATGCAGAGGCCTCCAAATCAAACCCAACCGCCACCAACACCTCACCCGTGCTCGGATTAAACACCGGCGCCATAGCCGTCACAAACATTCCGGATTCATTACGATAAGGCCCATAGATCTGCGATTTTCCCGTTTTAAAAAGCTCAAGACTCAAAGGAACTAATTCTTTATAACCGGAACCGACCGATGTAGCGGACGGCTGGCTTTCCGGAAAATTTCCAGGGCCGAACACCATCTGATCGTTTCTCACGGCTATCGTGTATAAACTATTAACTCGTAAAAACTTGGCATAAGCCCGCATCTGGCCGCAGACCCGCTGGAATTCAGGCCGGTCTTTATCTTTGGCCGTAAATGAAAGTTCGCGTATGTTCAGTGGATTAACGGCTGCAGCGACATCAGCGACCTGCCGTACCATTTTGCGGCGCATCTGAAGGTCAGCCGCAGTCCCTGCCTGCTTGGCGATCCACAAACCAGCCCCTAGAATCAATACGATGGAAATTCTAATGGCATAAGACTCGCGTGCAACGAAGCACTTACGAATCTCATCCATGACGTTTATTGAACCACTTCTGAACACCATGCTTCACCTCCAGTGCTGTGCAGACACTAGCTGAAGAGAATAAAGGTCACAAGCTGTTTCAAACCAAGGAGATCGAAAAAATAGGAAATAACAATAGACGGCCTACGGGGTTTTCCGTATAGTCGCCCGCTCTTATTAAATGAAGAACGACATTTTTACCGCATGAAAAAACTGATTATAGGATTACCAAAGGGCAGTCTGCAGGACTCCACGTACGCACTTTTTGCGAAGGCCGGATTTAACATCTCGGGCAGCTCGCGTTCCTATTTTCCAGCCATCGATGATAAAGAAATCGAACTGCGCCTGCTTCGCCCGCAGGAAATGAGCCGTTATGTTGAGAACGGCATGCTGGATGCCGGTATCGCCGGTTTGGACTGGATCGAAGCCAACGGTTCCGATGTTCAGGATGTGTGTAGTCTAGTTTATTCCAAACAGACCAAACGTCCCGTACGCTGGGTGCTGGCCGTTCCGGAAAACTCTTCGATCCAGTCGGTTAAAGACCTTGAAGGCAAACGCATCGCTACCGAGGGCGTCGGCATTGTCGAACGCTGGCTCGCTAAAAATGGCGTAAAAGCCACCGTCGAGTTTTCCTGGGGTGCCACCGAAGTCAAAGTGCCTGAATTCGCCGACGCCATTGTGGATATTACCGAAACAGGCTCCTCACTGCGTGCGCACAATCTGCGCATTGTCGATACGCTGATGGAGTCCTACACCAAATTTTTTGCCAACAAAGCGGCGTGGGCCGACCGTTGGAAACGTTCAAAACTTGAAAAAATTGCTCTATTGCTGTCGGCGGCATTGAATGCCTCTGATAAGGTGCTGCTCAAGATGAACGTTGAAGCAAAAAATATCGACCGGGTTAAGAAACTGCTGCCGGCTCTGCATTCGCCGACCGTAAGCGGTCTTTCCGAAGCTGGTTGGTATGCCGTTGAAACGGTAGTGAACGAATCGGTGGTACGGGAAATTATTCCCGAATTGAAAGCCGCCGGTGCTGAAGGAATTATTGAAATCGGTTTAAACAAAGTCGTAGCATAAGCGTACAAAGGAAACAGATACATGGGTACCATTAAAAAATGGCGTAAAACTAAGATGTCGAAACACAAACGGCGCAAACGCCGTCGTGAAGTCCGGCATAAAAAGAAATAGTTTAGAATAGGAAAACTCGCAGGACTAATTAATGGAATAATGCTTTCCAAAAATTCCCTGTTCAGCGTTTCCAATTTTAACTTATTCACTATTCCATCCTCCAAGGGGGGTTGTCATGCACATATCCCGCACCATACAGATCGCCGATGTTTTACTACTCGGCGTTTTGCTGTTTCTCAGTGGTTGCTCAACTCCATCAAAGCCTCACCTGAGCACCACCGTACAGGCTGCGGCTTTATCGCATTTCAGCCTTGGTTTGCTGGCGGAAACAGGCGGCGATTCCGCCGCCGCACTGAACCACTTTGAATCCGCCATCAAACTAGATCCAAACGAAGAAAAACTCTACGTCCCAGCCGTGGCTCTCGCGCTGAAACTGAACCGGACAAACGATGCCATCCGGTTAGCCCAAAAACTGGCGAAACGGCATGACGATACGATCAATCCCCTGCTCCTACTTGCCAGAGTCTATGCCGTAACAAAACAACCCGATCAGGCCGAACCACTTTTCAAAAAAGCACTGCTTAAATTTCCAGACAACCCGGAAACCCCAGTTTATCTTGCCCGATTTTATCTTGCCGAGGAGCGCCGCGCGGAGGCGATTGCAACTCTCCGAACAGTCCTAAAAACACAAACCAAAAACGCCGAACTAATTCATATTCTGGGAACGCTTTGTATTGATAGCGCCCGCGATCTGGGCAATACGCCGCAAGCAAAAGCCGCCATTGAAGAAGGAATCGTTTTATTGCAGCAAGCTCTGGCAATTTTCCCCGACGATCCCCGCCGCTGGCAGCAACTCGGCTTCGCACTCATGGCCGTTCAGAAGCCGGTCGAAGCTCTTGAAGCCTTTAAGGTCGCCCGCCAGCAGGCCCCTGCCGATCTACTGACCGCCCGTCAGAACCTTGATCTGCTGATCGCAACCGGAAAAACTGATGAGGCGATGCAAGTTTACGAACAAATGGCGCAAGATACCGGAACTGAACCCGAGGCCTGGATTCAATATCTCGCGGAAAAACTTTCCAAAGAGGATCAAAACCGACTGATCAGCTATTTGGAAACGCAAATCAGCGAAAATCCTGCACAGGCTCCTATATTCTATTATGCACAGCTCGGAGCGCTCTATATCAACGCCAAAAATAATCAGGCCGCCGAAAAAATCCTACTGGAAGCACTCCGCTATTATCCTGACAATAGCCGCCTGCGCACCGTGCAGGGCTATCTGCATCTGCAACAGGAACGCTATGACGAAGCCTATACTGCATTCAAACGGGTGCGAACCGAATCGCCAGCTGCTGAGTGGTCGGCTAATCCATTTTTCCTTTTCAACTTTCTGATCTCTGCACAGAAAAGCGGACATCTGGACGAAGCTGCAGAAACTCTAGCCTCTACCTACACTGAAAATCCAGTGATTCTAAATCAGTACATGCACTCCCTGCTCACCGGCCAAACCTCGGTGTCCACCGACGGTGCTATTGAATTGATGACTGTTTTCCGCACCCTGAATCACGAAGCCGCCGAAGCGCTTTATTACCTGATGGTGCTGCAGGCGGAGAAAAAGGAATATGAAAAAGCCATCGAGACGGCACAGCAGTTTGAAGTCATGGTGCTAAAAAGCGGCGCAACCAATCTGCTGAGCGAAATGTTTTATTATCAATACGCCATACTCTACGAACGAACCGGGCAACTTGAACCTGCTGAAAAAAAATTTTTAAAGGTAATTGATCTGAATGGCACCATGGCGGCCTCCGCGCAAAATTATGTCGCCTACATGTGGGCCGAGCACGGTGAAAAGCTGGATGATGGACTTGCCCTGATTCAACAGGCGCTGGCCGCCAACCCAGAGAACGGTGCCTTCATGGATACTCTCGGATGGATTTATTACAAGCAGGGTCGCTACGCTGAAGCCCTGAAGGTATTACAAAAGGCCTGTCTGCTTACTGAAACTGAAGATGATTCTACGGTCTGGGAGCATCTAGGCGATATCCAGATCAAACTCGGCAACCGCGATGAAGCTTCCAAACATTGGAAAAAAGCACTGGAACTCGATCCGGGATCTCAAAAACTGATCGAACGGCTTGAATCCATCGGCGTCAAGATAGACGCAATCCAACAACCAGCGGATTGCCCCGCAGATACGATGCCCCGTCCATAGCACATTTACCAGACGGCTGGACGCTAATCAGTCGCACAGACCCCGCGCCCGTTGCCACCAAAGGTCCAGCTCCAGTCACTTCAAGAATCTCACCAGGTGCACCCGTACGACGTTCAACAACCGCCTGTAAAATTTTCAGTCGCTGTCCGTCCGGCATTTCACAATAGCAACCAGGCCAAGGTGTAAATCCGCGAATTCGGTTGCGCAGTGTTTCAGCGCAAAGCGTCCAGTCAAGCCGTCCATCCTCCTTGGTCAGCTTGCGCACTTCCGTCGCGACGGCATCGTTCTGCGGATGCCGCTGAACCGTCCCTGCACGGATTTGTTCCATCGCTTCCATCAGCAGGTCTGCGCCGTGCGCCGCCAACACCGGTTCGAGTGTATTCGATGTGTCATCCGGCCCGATGGGTACGTCACGTTGCAAAATGATGTCCCCGGCGTCCATTTTTTCGCTGACATAGAGAATGGTAACGCCCGTAACAGCATCGCCATTGGCCACAGCCCATTGAATCGGTGATGAGCCGCGATAGTTGGGAAGAAGTGAGGGATGAAAATTAACCGCACCCTGTTTTGGCAGTACCAGTACAAACTTTGGAATATACTGTCCATAGGCCACCACGACGAAAAGATCGGCCTTTAATGCGGCCAGCTCCTGAAGGCTTTCACCGATTTTTTCAGGAGAAAGCACTAGGAGATTGCGCTCCTGTGCAAAAGTTTTAACCGGACAAGGTGTTAGTTGCTGTTTGCGCCCAGCTGGCCTGTCCGGCTGGGTGACCACCGCAAGGACTTCATCTTGAGTACTATCAAGCAACGCACTCAGGAGCGGAAATCCGATGGCCGCCGATCCGAAAAAAACTACGCGCATGCTCCGACTCCGGTTACTTTTGTACATCGCTTTCGGCCGGCTTCACCTGATCACCGCCCCAACGTATCGTGTCGGTCAAAAACAGCTGATCCTGTTTATTGAGCGCAAACCCTTGGCGCAACGGGAAGTTCTGCGGCAGGCGACCCATGGTTATAGGAAGCCAGGTTTGCTCCGAACCCTCAAGCAACGAAGAGACAAACGGACGATCTTTGGTGAGCGTCGTGATATAGAGGCCACTGATATATTTACGGTAGTCGTTGATTTCAAAATAATCATCGACGGTCATCGGCAACAGAAGAGATATGCGTTTTCCATACCAGGCCGTGGCCCACGGCATATCCGTACACATCACTTCATTCGGTTTGAGCAACTCGCTTACGCGCATAACAAACGGTGCATAATACGGCGGATAAGGCAGTCCCGGTGCTGAAGAAAGAAAAATAGTGATCAGCAAAGGCAACGCCGTCAGTGTAATCACCAGCCCGGTTAACCCTGTTTTATAGAGCTGGATATTCAGATCCAGCCGGTCGAGCAGAATGGAAAAAAAGGCCAGCCCGTAGAGAATGACGAATGGCCAGAAGATATGATAAAGCCGCAAAGCCTCTTTATCAAAGAAACCGGCACCGAAGAAAAACAAAACCATCGATAACCCAATGCCCCATCGCAGGGTGTGAACCTGAACCCGCACGAAGCGATAGAAAAAGGTTACCATAAAAAAGGCAATCAACAACCCGCCGCCCATGGACGTAAAACCATTTTCATAGAGCGTGTTAAAGTTCTTCGCCCATTTGGCTTTGGCAACACCGATGTCAGCCATGAGATTGAAATCAGGCTTTAACGTGCGCATCAGTGCATCACCGGGATATTTAGCGGAATCAGCCAGTGCCATGTGCGGTGCAAGTCCCAACGGCGACCCCGAAAGCTGGTAATTACGCAACAGCCACGGCGACACGATTAAAAAAACCAGTGAAACGTAAAAAAAGGCCAAATGACCGCCGCGCTGTGTCCGCGAGCCCATCATCCAGATAAAAAGTGCCAGCCCCGGAATGACTGCAATTGCCGCGTAATGCGTTAAAAATGCCGCCGCTGAAAAAAGGATCGAAATTAAAAAATACAGCATCCAGTTCCAGAGCGGACGCCGCTCCCGACGATGAATCATCGATAGCAGCGCAAAATAGGTGGCTCCCAGCACAAAAAATACAAGAAAAGGCAGCCCGGTTCCGCGAATACTGTCCGTCCAGACTATTTCACTGATAAAATAAGTCAGGACACTCAAGGTGCCGATCTTGGGTGAAAACAGCTTTCGCCCCAGCAGGTAAAGCATCAGACCTGAAAACGCTGTAAAAATATGATTTAGAGGAACGATTACCCACTGTTCGGCCGGATAAATACGGATACCTTGAAAATCCTTACTGACGGGAAAAAGATCGATTCCGACCAGATTAAAAAATTTAAAATTTGCCGCAAGAACCGCCGGATACAGCGGCGGCTTAAAAAGCTCGGGGTGACGGTCAATGCGTGCATCGCCATCAAAACTATGTTCCGAGACTTGCGCAATGGTCACCGGACGGACGCACTGGGTGATATACCGATTAGACTGGGCCAAATTGCGGCCGAGCTGTGCATAATCCATCGCAGCCTCGGAATCAAAGCCGCGAAACTGACGGGCGGTAAAAATAACAACCAATCCGAGAACAAAAAGACAAAAAAGAGTCGTGCGGATAATTTTAAGACCCAACCCAGCATCCACACTGTACACGAGATCCTGCAGGGTTGACTCAAAAGGTTGCTGTTGTTGTTTTGCCATAGGTCTTACTCCGAAATATCTATTTTCTTAAACGTTTTCCCGCAAGGCCAAATTTTATTCTCATCATGCATTTCGTACTGCGCATTCCAATTCCCATTACACAATACGTTTTGAAGCATCCTTGAACACCCCTATTTCTTCAACCCTAAACTCATTCAACTTCGGTAAAACCGTACTCTGCAATTTTACGGTGCAACGTGCGCCGACTAATCCCCAGCTTCTCTGCCGCCTGCGTACGATTCCCGCCTGCCGCCTTAAGCGCCCGCTGAATAGCCTCTTTTTCCATAAATTCCAGCGTACCGCCTTCCAACGGAACAACGCATCCCGTCCCACCCCTTTCACGAATATGCGGCGGCAGGTCACGCACACCGACCCGCTGTGAACGGGACAGCACGACCACCTGCTCCACTACATTACGCAGTTCACGCACATTGCCCGGCCACGAATAAGCCGTCAGTAGATCAAGTGCCTCCGACGAAAATCCTTCGATCAAACGGCCGTTTTCCTGATTAAATACATCCAGATAATGCCGCAACAGCAACGGGATATCCCCCGTGCGCTCGCGCAGTGCCGGCAGATGAACCACAACCACATAGAGCCGATAATAGAGATCCTCGCGGAATTTCCCTTCTGCCACCATTTTCTTAAGATCTCGATTCGTCGCCGCAATTAAACGAGTATCCACATCGATAGATTCCTGACCGCCGACGCGCTCAAAGCGCCGTTCCTCCAATGCGCGCAGAATTTTCACCTGCACACTGGCATCGACCTCGCCAATTTCGTCCAAAAACAGCGAACCGCCATCCGCCAGTTCAAAACGTCCCTTGCGCCGCTCCGCCGCGCCAGTAAACGCCCCCTTCTCGTGGCCAAACAACTCACTTTCCAACAGCGTCGAAGAAAGTGACGCGCAATGTACCGGCACAAAAGCCCCATTTTTACGCGGACTCAGCCGATGAATCGCCTTAGCGATCAGCTCTTTACCAGTTCCGCTTTCGCCCGAAATCAAAACCGTCGCCCGCGAAGCCGCCACCTGTCGCACGGTATCAAAAATCTGTTGCATCTCCGGCGAATGTCCGATGATATTTTCCATGCCGAACTTACTGTCCAGCTGTTCGTGGAGCTGACGGTTTTCCGTCTCAGCGCTGCGCGAACGCAGAACCCGCTGAAGCACCATTTCCAGCTGTTCCAGATTCACCGGCTTTGTCAGAAAATCGGTCGCGCCATGACGCATCGCGTCCACCGCCGTTTCAATATTTCCGTAGGCGGTAAGTAAAATACAAATCAATTGTGGCGAAACGGCCAGTGCACGTTGCATCAGCGTCATGCCGTCCATACCGGGCATGCGCAGATCGCTCAACATCACATCCACCGGCTTTTCGCTTAGCAGTTGCAACGCCATCGCGCCGCTCTCCGCCACCAGCACTTCGTACGAACGCCGCAGCGCCCGCGCCAGTCCTTCGCGCGTATTCTTTTCGTCGTCGACGATCAGTATAATAGGTTTGTTTGCACTCATAAAAACTCACTCCTTCGTTTGAGCGGCGTAATACGTAACGAGTAATGCGTAACAGGGATAAATTCCTACGGAATTCCCCTTTCCCAATTACGCATCACTCGTTACGCTCTCATTCCCAATTACGCATTACGCATCACTCGTTACGCTTAGGCGCCTCAAGCAACGACATCCGCACATCGTCACGCGGAAAATGCAGCGTAAACGCCGTGCCGCGCTCCGGCGTACTACAAATCTCGATCTCACCGCCGTGGTCGCGCAGAATCCGCTGAACGATCATCAGGCCAAGACCGGAACCGGTCGCTTTGGTCGTGTGGTAGGCTTCATAAATTGAGCCGAGATTCTCC
>JBBQSL010000059.1:0-17741 GCA_038213895.1 Kiritimatiellales bacterium
TCGGGGTAATATCGCTACCCGTTTTTCGGGCCGCCGCTCAAGGGACGGGTAACGGGGCTAGCATGTTGTCGACTGGCGCAAGGTGTTGCGTGAAGCCGAGTTGGTCATTGCCGACGGCTTTCCGCCAGTCAAGCTAGCCCCGTTTTTCGGGCCGCCGCTCAAGGGACGGGTAACGGGTAGCGATATTACCCCGATGCTAGCCGAACGCGCCGCACGTGAAGGAATTAGTATTTACGGACTCGGTGCCGCCGAAGGGGTTGCCGCGCAGGCGATGGATGTGCTGAAAAATAAATATCCGGGGCTGAAGGTGGCTGGCGCGTGGTCGCCGCCTTATGCGCCGCTCGACAAAATGAACCACGCGGAAATTTTGCGCCGCCTCGGTGAGGCGGCTCCGGGTGTTCTTTTCACCGCTTTCGGTGCGCCGAAGCAGGACAAATTTAATCATATGCACGTTAAAACGTGGAACGTGCCGGTCGCTATTGGTGTCGGCGGAACGCTTGATTTTATTGCAGGCATTCAGCGCCGCGCACCGGTCTGGGTACAGAAAATCCATTGCGAATGGCTCTGGCGCTGGGGCACTGATCCGAAACGGCTAACTAAACGCTATATTTCTAACATTGTATTTATGTTACGCGCCATTTGGCTGACGCTCGAGTTGCGGCTGGATAAAAATATTCCGGCTCCGATTGATTCGTCTGTTCCGCCTGACTGGGCCGGACGCAGCGTGATGTATCACGAATTTCAAACCTTGGAAACTTTGCCGGATGGTTTATCAGGCGATGTAGTCGTTGACCTGCGTAAGATTGAGCAACTGAGCAGTCAGGAAATCGGCGCATTACTGGAAGTCAGCAAGCGGGTTCGTAAAATTGTCCTGTTGCACGCCGGTTCCAAGGTTCGGAAACTGTTTGAGTTTTCCAAACTCACCGATCGCCTGCCACTCGCTAAAGATTATGCCGAAACCCTGCGGATTTTGGAAACGTAACGGAACATGCTTTTGAAAGAAATAAAGATTCTGTCTAAAATCATTTTGACCCTAATTATTCTGACTAAAGATCTTTATTTGGTTTTATTCCCACTTATGTCTGGGATATTTCCGCGCGAGCGCTTTTTTTAGTTCCGGATAAGCGGTGCGCCAGAAGGATTCTAGATCTTCCGTGATCTGGACGGGTCGGCGGTTCGGGGCGAGTAGTTCGACGACGAGCGGAATTCTTCCAAAGGCGATGCAGGGCGTTTTGGTTATGCCGAAGAAATCCTGAATCATGGCGGAGAGTATCGGTTTGTGCCCCGTCTCATAGCGGATGCGCGCGCGGTGTCCGCCCGGCATTTTAAACCGTTCCGGAGCCTGGTCTTCAATCCAGCGTTGCTGTTCATAGGTCAGCCAGTCGTGGACGACGGCTTTGACATTCTGTTCGCGTAGGTCTTTGCGGCAGACGGCACCGAGACAGAGTTCTTCGAGCAGTGCGCGGCGTGCAGCTTCGTCAATAAGCGGAATATTTTTGTCGGGGCACCATCCGGCGAGCAGGTTGACGCGCAGAATCCAGTTTTCGATCTCGTCGTCCCAGCCGGGAATGTCCAGATTGCCTTTAAGCACTTCAGCGGCGAGGACGGCGGCGGCATCGCTAGGCGTCGGGTCGTGCGTGATCGAGCGATCTAGCGCGAGGTCGCGGAAGACGAGGCGGTGTTCGACGACGACGCGTTTGAGCGAGGTGTCGTAGTGAGCTGAGCTTTCGTCTTTGAAATCTTCAGGGAAAAGCTCTTTGAGCCATTCCTGCTTAACGGTGGTGGCGAGATTGAGTAGGACGCCGGTCTGTCCGCGCGTCTGACCGATTTCGGTAATTTCGGCGGCGACGAGCAGTTCGGCGTCGCGTACGACGCTTTCGCGCGCCAGTTCGGCGGTACGTCCGTGTACTAGTTCACAGCGCAGCGTGCCTTTGTCGCACCGCTTGGCAAGTTGGTCGGAGAAAGCGGTTAGGATGCACTTCTGCAGAAATTCATCTTCTGGCGCGGAGCGGTTGATTTTGAGGCCTTGCTTTTCCGCGATTTCAAGAAACCGTTCGTAAAGTGGTTTGACCTGCCGCGCGGCGGCGGCATGAATGCCCAGTTGCCGACAGGCGCCAGTGTTATAGTTGTTTTTATCGGCGAAGCTCCAGGCGCGCATGAGCCGTTTAAAATCAGAGCAGTCGTCGTCGCCGAGCAGATCGTCACGCTCGCCGCGCACCTCTTTGCCTTGGTTGCGTTCGAGAATTCCTTTGCCTTGTGTGAGTGCGGCAATGAGGCAGGCTTGCCGGACGCAGTGATATTCGTCGGCGGCGAGTAGCATGCGGGCGTAGCGCGGATGCATCGGGAATTGTACCATCTTTTTGCCAATCGGCGTAAGCAAACCGGCGGATTGTGGAGTGCTGTTTGTGTGTTCGACCGACGAACCCACCCCGCCCTGCGGGCACCCCTCCGAGGAGGGGACTATTTTTTTTATACACCCCTGTGTAGAAATCCCCTCCATAGGAGGGGTGCCCGCAGGGCGGGGTGGGTTATTCTGGATTTTGCCTGACTTTATGGCGGTTAATGCCCCGAGATCGGTGAGTAGAGTGAGGGTGCGCGTCAGCGCGACGGGGTCTGGTTTTTCCAACCATTGGAAGTTTTCGATGTCGTCAATGCCGCCTGCTTTGAGCGTGAGAACGACTTCGGACAGATCGTGACGTAGAATTTCCGGCAGTTCCTGAGGCTTGCGAGCGGATTGCTCCTGCAAGGTCCAGAGGCGGTAGCAGATGCCCGGCGCGGTACGGCCCGCACGTCCGGTGCGCTGGTCGGCGGAGGCACGGCTGATCCGCTCAACCATGAGCGTATCGATTCCGCGATTGGGGTCGTAGCGCGCGATGCGGGCGAGGCCGCAGTCAATGACGACGCGGATGCCGTCAATCGTGATCGAGGTTTCGGCAACATTGGTAGCGACGACGACTTTACGCTGTCCGCAGTCGCTGACGGCGGCATCCTGATCGCGCGGAGAAAGTTCGCCGTGCAGTGGCAGGACGGCAAAATCCTTCGCACAGGATTTGGAGCGAACGGCTTCAACGGTGCGCGAAATTTCATACGCGCCGGGCATAAAAATCAGCACGTCGCCTTCCGCACCAGAATGAAGGGCACTTTCGAAGGCATCGGCGGCGGCTTCCCAGACGGGGTGGTGATCAAAATCAATTTTTTTTTCGGCGTATTGAATTTCGACCGGAAACATGCGGCCTTCAGATTTCAGTTCGCGGCACGGTGCGAGATATTCACGAAGCGGCGCGGCATCGAGCGTAGCCGACATAACAATGATTTTCAGATCCGGCCGCGTTTTCTGAAGGAGCAGGGCACGGGCGAGGGTGATATCGCCGTAGAGGTGGCGCTCGTGAAATTCGTCGAAGATGACGGCGGAGACGCCACGTAGTTCCGGGTCGCTGAGCAGTTGGCGGAGCAGGATGCCTTCGGTCACGTAGCGAATGCGGGTTTTATTCGAAATGCAGTTTTCGAAACGTACCTGATACCCGACTTCGCCGCCGGGCTCGCCGCCGCGCTCGTGGGCGACGCGTCGAGCCAGCAACCGTGCCGCGAGACGGCGCGGCTGGAGGACGACGATGTCGCCGGAAAGTGGCGCAGGTTTTCCAGCCTGTGCATTCAGGCAGACAGGACGGTCTGTTTCAGATGGGCAGGCTGGAAAGCCTACCCCACAAAGGCCGGAGTCCAGCAGCATTTGCGGCACCTGCGTTGATTTGCCGGAGCCGGTCGGTGCTTCGATGATCAGGCGGCTGTCGGTGCGCAGTGCCGCGATCAGCTCATCGTGCAGTTCATAGATGGGCAGGGTTTTTGGATTCATGGGAGAGAATCTTTACCACAGAGCACACAAAGGCACAGAGAAATTAACCTGATAATCCAAATCTTGTCGCTCTTGCCTCTCTAAGCTTAATTATTTTGAACTGGCCGCCGTTGGCATTGCCGAAGTCTCACCGGATGGAAGCTGGATGCAGGTGAATCAAAAACTCTGCGACATCGTTCAGTACAGTCCAGACGAGCTGAAAAAGATGACGTTTCAAAATATCACTCACCCAGAGGATCTTGATACGGATATCCATTTCGTGCAGGAAATGCTGGAGGGGAAACACGATTTCTATACCATGGAAAAACGCTATATTCGTAAAGATGGCTCTCCAGTTTGGGTACAACTGTCTGTTTCGCTTATACTCAAGGCAGACGGAACGCCCGGTCGATTCATTTCAATAAAGCCTCGGTTGGGCGGGAATTGCGTGTGATCGAGCTGAAAAAAGAAATGGAGATGGACTCAAGGCCCGATTATGAAAACTATTTATCCTTCCTGATGCAAGGAAACCGGCAGGGCTGTTTCGGCATAGTAGACACCTTGATTGAGGAGGAAGATCTGCTCGGAATCTACGAGGAATATTTCAAATCAAGACGGCACTGAACCCACAAGGAAACCAACGGATGAAGCCGGACGAACGGGTCGGTGGTAATCGGCAACATCGAAGACGATTTTCACAGTCTGGGCCGCCGGATTGTCGCCTCGTTTCTCTCTGCCGCCGACTGGGAAGTGCACGACATCGGCAACGATGTGCCCGCCGAAACCTTCATTATTGAACAGGAGCTGGGACTGCATGGAGAAACGGCCCGCGACCTCTTTAGGGAAACCTGTCGCGTGCTGGTCTATCTTGACACCGGTCTTGCGCTTGTTCCTGAAAAAGAGTTAAATGCGTGTGCAATATATACTGGACTGCTCGTGAAAGTGAAAAAAACAGGACTGGAACATTTGAAAAAGGTATTGCTGAGAGCAGAAGCCTCTGCCCGGAAAAGTCTGGAAATGACACCATGACCGTGCCCAACAACCATTCCAATTCGACAGGGCCGTCCTCCGCGGCATGGATCGCCACGTCGTTCATGGCCGAACTGCTCGCGAACGGCGAGGAATCTCAAGTTGCGCAAATCCTTACGCAACAGATGCGCGAACTGACCGGTGCCCGCACGGTTATTCTGATGCACCACGAGCATAACGAGGCCTGTCGGGTGCTTTATGTCTGTCCGTCCCGCCGCAACGGCCTATTCACCCCAGAAGAGGCCGCGCGGCTCTGTCCGGTCGCGACTCCGGAAACGCTACCTGTCCGTGTGTGCGATTTCCCCTCTGGCCATCCACTTCGCACCCTGCTGGAGACAAAAAAAATTGAAACGGTTCTGCTGGTGCCGCTTCATGCAAATGGAAAATTGAAAGGATCGGTCGTTCTGCTCGATCTGCCGAAACCGGAGCGGGTTGATGATCTCCGTCCCGTCATGAATTTTTTGGATCCCTTCCTCGGAATCGTCCTGCAGAACGCGCTTGCTCAACAAAAAATCCGCGAGCAGAACCAGACTCTGGAAGGACAGGTGAGCGCCCGCACTGCGGAACTGAACGAGGCCAAACAGGCGGCGCTGAATATGATGGAAGATGCCGTACTCGCCAAAGAGCAGCTCGAGGTAACGCAACATGCGCTTGACCACTCGGCTGACGCCGTCTTCTGGGTGGAGCGCGACTGCTCCTTCTCCTATGTCAACAACTCCGCCTGTCGGCTGCTCGGATATACCCGTGAAGAGTTTCTCAAATTATCTGTGCTGACGATCGACAATAACTTTTCGGTAGAGCGCATGGAGGATATTTTCGCCGAACTGGAACGCATGAGAACTCTGGATACGGAATCCGAGTTGATCGCCAAAGACGGACGCGTCATTCCAGTTGAAATCCACGACAGCCTGATACAATTCGGCGATCGGACATTTATCTGTGCCTTCATTCACGACATCACCGACCGTAAAAAGGCTGAGGAACAGGTGCATTCTAGTGAAGAAAATCTGCGCACCACGCTCAACTCCATTGGGGATGCGGTGATTGCCACCGATACCGGCGGATGCATCACCACCATGAACCCGGTGGCAGAAGCTTTGACCGGCTGGAATCAAGCGGACGCCCTAGGCAGACCGCTCGAAGAGGTTTTTCGAATTATCAATGAGGCCAGCGGAAAAACCGTCGAGAATCCGGTGACCGCCGTACTGGCTAGCGGAAAAATCGTCGGGCTAGCCAACCATACGCTACTGATCGCGAAAGACGGAACGGAGACCCCGATCACCGACAGCGGCGCACCAATCAAAAATAAAGCCGGCAAAAACACGGGCGTTGTGCTGGTTTTCCGTGATCAGACCCAAGAGCGCACCGCCCGTAAAGCTTTGGAAAAAAGCGAAACCCGCTACAGATTACTGTTCGAAAATATGGCCGTCGGCTTCGCGCTGCATGAAATGATTTATGACAAGGTCGGAACTCCGGTCGATTACCGCTTTCTGCAAATCAATCCTGCTTTTGAAAAACTGACGGGGCTCTCCGCTGAAAAAGTGCTCGGGCGTACGGTAAAAGAACTCATGCCCGATATTGAGCCCTACTGGATCGAAACCTACGGAAATGTGGCAAAAACAGGTAATCCGGTTGAATTTGAAAACTATTCAAAGGAACTGGGCAGAACCTTTGACACCCGGGCGTTTAGTCCGGTTTCTGATCAGTTTGCCGTTGTTTTTTCTGACATCACTGAGCGCAAGCGGATGCAGGAGGCGATTGAAAAGCGGATTCTAGCATTGACCCGTCCGCTGGACAATGCGGAAGCCATTGCTTTTGATGACCTGTTTGACCTGAAAGAAATTCAGCGGATTCAGGATGAATTTGCCGCCGCGACCGGGGTGACTTCCGCTCTGTTCCGTCCGGACGGAACAGAAATCACCGAAGTCAGCAAACTCACCTACCTGTGCCGACACGTCATTCTAACCACCGCAACGGGCTGCGCGAACTGCGTCAAATCTGACAAGTTTCTTTGGAACTCTTTCAGTTCAAAAGGCCCGGTGGTGATACGCTGCCAGAGTGCCGGACTGTGGGATGCCTGCGTCAGCATCGTGGTTGGAGATCGGCATATCGCCAACTGGATGATTGGTCAGGTGCGGGATGAAAACCACACCGAAGAACAGGCCCTCCAGTATGCCCGCGAGATCGGCGCGGATGAACAGGTCTTTCTGGAAGCGTTCCGGCAGCTTCCCGTCATGTCCGGCGACCATTTCAAAAAAGTCTCACAGGCCCTGTTCACGCTGGCCAGTCAGCTCTCCACCTCGGCGTATCTGAATCTCCAACAGGCGCGATTTATTTCAGAAGAAAAACGGCACACGGAAAATCTGAAGTGCCTCTTAACCGCCATTGAGCAATCACCGGAAACCATTGTTATCACAAATGCCGCCGGAATCATTGAATATGTCAATCCGGCCTTTGAAACCATTACCGGCTATTCCCGCGACGAAGCGATCGGAAAAAATCCGCGTATATTGAAAGGCGGACAGCATGATGCTGCATTTTATTCAAACCTTTGGAAAACCATCTCCTCCGGAGACCTTTGGTTCGGACGGTTTATCAATAAACGGAAAGACGGCATACTCTACACCGAAGAAGTCTCGATCGCGCCGGTTCGCGGCAACGACGGAGCCGTCACTGGATACGTCGCAGTGAAACGCGATATCACGGAGGAGCTATCCCGTGAGGAGCTGTTCCGGCAAAGCCAGAAGATGGAAGCCATCGGGCAACTCGCCGGAGGCATCGCGCACGACTTCAACAACCTCCTGCAAGCCATTCTCGGCTTCAGTGAAATTCTGATAGACCGGCTGAACAAAGGTAGTCTGGAACACCGCAACACGGTTGAAATCCAGAAAGCCGCCAAACGTGCGGCAGAACTGACCCGCCAGCTACTGACCTTCAGCCGCAAACAGCCTGTAAACAAAAAAATGATCAATCTAAATAGCGCGGTTCATGATGCTGAAGTTCTGCTTAATATGCTGCTGGGCGAAAACATCCAATGTAAACTGGATTTGGCGACGAACCTTCAGCCCGTCCATGCCGACGCAGGCCAGCTCAGCCAGATCGTCATGAATCTGGCGGTTAACGCCCGTGATGCCATGCCGGAGGGCGGTCGCCTGAGTATCGCCACAGATAATGTCAGTTTTGAAGAACAGGTGACCGCTACACTGGCGGATGCCATGCCAGGAGATTTCGTCTGCCTGTCCGTCACCGACACCGGAACCGGAATGTCGCAGGAAGTCAGAGAACACCTATTTGAGCCGTTCTTCACCACGAAGAGCGTCGGTAAAGGCACTGGACTGGGGTTGGCGGTAGTCTATGGCATCGTCAAGCAAAGCAAAGGCTGGATCCACGTTTACAGCGAGATTGGCAAAGGCACCACATTTAAAATCTATCTACCCGCCAGCACCCCGCGGATCGACTCCGCTCCAGCCCTCTCTGACCCGGAGCGAACCGCCCGGATTCTGGTGATCGATGATGACGACGATACCCGAAATCTGGTGTTGCGCCTCCTGAATCGAGCGGGCTACAAAACGGTCGCGGCTTCCAGTGCCGAAGAGGCTCAGGAACTATTTGATCAAGATCCCGCAGGCTTCGATCTGCTTTTCAGCGATATCGTCCTACCTGGACGAAACGGCATTGAACTCGCAAATATCGTCCGTCAAAAATGCCAAAACCTGCCCGTCCTGCTCACCAGCGGCTACCGGGATCCTCGCGAACGCTGGACAGAAATCAACAGCAAAGGATATACCTTCCTGCAAAAACCCTTCTCAATTACCGGATTGCTGGCAACGGTTCACGAGCTGCTCTCTGCTTACAATAGATAAAGGAAAAAACCATGGCTTTAATTCTAATAATTGATGATGATAAATCTGTACTGACGCTTTTCTCGCAGTTCCTCGAAGGCGCAGGCTATTCGGTGGAACTGGCCGCAAACGGGCGGGAGGGTCTTGAACGGATGAACCGGAAGAAGCCGGATCTCATCATCACGGATATCATGATGCCGGAAATGGACGGACTGGAGATTATCCGTGAAGTTCGCATCCATTTCCCGGAACTGCCGGTCATTGCGATTTCCGGCGGCATGCGCACTGAGCCAGTCAACTTTCTGTCGCATGCAGAAAAATTCGGGGCTTGCCGTATTCTTGAAAAGCCTGTCGCCCTTTCGGAACTGCGGCTCGCTATCAGGACTGTGCTAGGCGAACCGGTCTGAACCGGCGTATAGACGTTTATGCTCCTTAAAACAAAGATTAGTGGATGGCCCGAAGTTTTAAGGATTACAGTGTACTAGTTGTCCCCGCACTCTAAAAAAACGTGCGCTGGCTTAATTTTTTAAGCGATAATTATTCGTATTTTGTTACAACCATCTTTCAAGACACGGCATTTACTTGTGAGTCAAACGCCGCCTTGCGGGTATTATAATCGGCGCTTTTTATCTGATTGCACTACACAACGCCGGATATTTTTCCGCAATGGATAGGCTCTTCCATTAGAAGCCCCTTTGCGCGGCTAGTTATAAAGTCAATGTCAAGGGCTGACCTCTGACCTCTGACCCAAAGAGACCCTTCATTTCCCGTAAGTTTCGTAGATCGATCTTCTGACGGGGCAGGTACAGAAAAAACTCTTTCCAAAGGGAAATTTATAGGCGCACGGATCCGGATCATAGCAGATAAACTGTTTAGTACCGACCAACTGAGGTTGCGGCTCAGACAAAACCCCTTCGATACAGCGGTAACGCCGACTGCAACGATCAGCGAGGTTAAGAACTTCTTGAGTAATTTGGAGTTCCATCGCGGGCACATTAACCCTAGTGTCTAGTTTATACAACAAATAGAGAAAGAATTTATGAGACCGCATCATATCCATGAGGTTCTGTTTACCAGTGATCAGATTCAACAGCGCGTCCAGGCGATGATTGAAGAAATGGCCGGAACGTGTGAGCCCGGGAATCTAGTGATGCTGGGTATCCTGCGCGGTAGTTTTATTTTTTTGGCCGATCTGGTGCGCGGATTTGCACAGCATAATCTGCACCCGCGCATTGATTTTATTACTCTTTCGAGCTATGGCGGCGGGACGGAATCGAGCGGTGCTGTACGGATTACCCACGATAGCGTTGAAGATCTGCGCGGTGCAGATGTCGTGCTTGTGGATGATATTCTCGATAGTGGAAGAACCTTGGCGTTTGCCAAAGCGCTCTTCCTGCAACGCGGGGTACGGTCGGTTCGCACTTGCGTATTGCTGGATAAAAAAGTCAATCGCGTGGTGGACTTTCAGGCCGATTACACAGGATTTACTGTCGACGATGTCTTTGTGGTTGGCTACGGCCTCGATTATGATAACCGATACCGGGAACTGCCGCACATTGCCAAAGTTACTTTTGAGAATGGAATAGTGGATTAATGGAATATTGGAAGACTGGATAAAGATTCCAATCTAAGGAGCTTTTCTACAGCAACATTCCAACATTCCACCATTCCATTGTTCCAGTTTTTAATCCACCAAATCAATCATCTGACTGATGGTGTCGTCACTGTTGTTGTTATTGCCGCTGTTATTATCGCGCTCGATGGTTTCTTCATTCGTCGGACGCTGTTGCTGCGGTTGCGGATTGTTGTTCCGGTTCTGGCGTGGGCCACGGTCGCGATCACGACGGGAGCCACGGTCGCGCTCACGGCGGGGGCCACGGTCGCGCTCATTATTATTGTTCCCGCCGCTGTTTTCGTTTTGCTCATTGCCGTCTTCGAGCAGTTTGCGGAATGTTGAAACACGCAGAAGGGTGCCACCCGCACTAAGAACACGGGTTTCGAGCGACACTTCATCTGTGATTAGTACACCGGCAGAGCCTGCCTGTTTAAGTGCTTTAATCAGTTCTTTATCCAGCATGGCTTCTGAGTTGGCATACCGCACACGAACACCTTCGAAGATGGCGTTATGTGGTGCTTTATCTAGCGGATCACCAGCCAGTACGGCGATAACTTTCAGGTTTTCACGTTGTACCAGACGGGAGAGTGAGCGCAGAATCTGAAGATTCTGACGTGGTGCAGCCCGTCCGCGCACCCCTTTGGTTCTAAGTACGGCGGCCGTATCAACCACCAGTACACTTTTTGTTTTTCCGAAGAGTCCCATGATTCTTCCTTTCTAGGTTCAGGTTACTGCCTCGCCGTTTCAATCAGACAACAGAATGGACTGGCGATGCGTTCGTAAGGCGAAGGAAGTTACCGGAGCGCCGCCTTCGGGGCAAGTCTGGATTCGGACGTTTTTGTATTCGGGCAGAGATTGTATTGAACGGCGGCTGTCGCTAGCATGTCTGTCTGTAAAACTCTGGAGTCTCATGAAAAAACTGATATGGATTATTTTTATCGCGCTGAACGCCGTTTTGGCCATTGCACAGCTTGATTTGTCGGCAGAACTTATTACACGGGAATCGCTTACGAAATTTGTCGGCGCGAATACACAATACCCTGATGCCGATATTCTGCTGATCGAAGATCAAACTCGCGTCCGTTACGAAACGAATGGAATCTACCGCTATATCACCGATATGGCCTATAAAATCCTGACCGAGAAGGGGCGGCAGGAAAAGTCGAGTGTCGGTTTTGGTTATAGCACCGCCTACGGAACCATGCGTTTTGTAAGGGCCGAAGTGGTAAAACCCGACGGACGCGTCCTGCCTATTGATTTGGTTGCCCAGAGTCGGGAAGCGATTAATCAAGGACAGATGGACGCAAACATCTACGATCCGAACGAAAAAGCGGTTATGCTGACGGTTCCCGATCTCGGAATTGGCGATATTCTGCGCTATACCATCGCCAGTGAGCAGACCAAAACCGTTGTCCCCAACACGTGGAGCGATCTTTTCACGTTAGAAGAAACGTTCCCGATCCTTCACGCGGTGTACGAAGTTGACGCGCCGGCTACGCTACCGCTGGCGCGAATAGAGCTTAAAGCCGAGGTTCCTGGCACCGTCACCCGCCGGACAGAGAAAACTGGTGATCGCATTCTCTACCGCTGGGAAGTTCGTAACGTCCCGCAAATGTTCGAAGAACCAAAAATGCCCGAACGCTATACTGTTGTTCAGCGGCTGCTACTCAGTACGCTGCCGGACTGGGAAACGCTTTCTAAATGGTATTGGCAGCTTTCCAAACCGCGTCTCGACGATGTCAATCCGGCGATGAAAGACAAAGTTCGCGAACTGACGGCAGGACTGACCGGACGGCAGGAAAAAATCGAGGCCATTTTTCGCTTCGTCTCACAGGATATTCGCTACATGGGTCTGACCATCGAAAATGAAGCCCCTGGGTATGAACCGCATGATGTTACATTGACGTTCAATAATCGGTACGGAGTCTGCCGGGATAAGGCCGCTTTGCTCGTTTCCATGTTGCGTCTTGCCGGATTCGATGCCTGCCCAGTTTTGATCTACGTCGGCCCGAAAAAAGATCCCGAAGTGCCCCAGCCGTGGTTTAATCATGCCATTACCGCCGTCCGCAATGACGATGGAAGCTGGCAGTTAATGGATGCCACTAATGAAAATACGCGCGACCTGTTGCCAGCGTACCTTTCGGATCGCAGTTATCTCGTCGCTACCCCGGAGGGAGCCACCTTGCAGACGTCGCCGGTTGTCCCACCTGAGCAGAATTTGCTGACGATTAACATCGATGCCGCGCTTAATGAAGAACGGCTCATCACGGCAAACGCGACGCTCTCTTTTGATGGAATAAACGACACCTCCTACCGCGGGCGCATGGCGGCACTCAAGCCCGAAGAGCGTAAACCCTATTTTGAAGAGCTCCTTAAGCAGGCGCTTGGAGCGGCGCGTCTTACCGGTTTGAAAATAAGTCCAGACAATATTCGCGACACCTCGGTACCGCTATCCCTTGCCTTAAGCTTTGAAATTGAAAATGCATTGGCGGGCGGAGCAGATCGTGCTCTGCTGCAAGTGCCGACGCTCATAAACCATTTTGGACTTTTCGGACGCGTTTTGGGCGACGGAATTGGTTTGGAGAAACGGCGCTATCCGCTCAACACCGGATTCACTTGCGGTATAACCGAAACGGTTCGGCTCGATCTTAGCCGGAGCGGGCTGAAGCCTTCTGCATTACCCTCTTATGAAACCATTAACACCCCAGAGCTTTACATCAACCGCGCGGTTAGCTCGACCAACGACCTGCTCATCAGCCGCGCCGACATTATGTTGCGTACCGTAGAATTCAGTCCTGCGCAGTATGTTACCCTGAAGCAAAACCTGAAAACCTCCGAACGCAATGCCCGCAAGCGCGTCATTCTAGAAAATGCCGGATTTCCTACGGACGCCGACCTTGCCACGCTCGAAGAAACCGTTCAATACACCGTGTACGATGCGTACAGCTGGGACGAAGAGCGTACGGTTCGGCAAAAGGTGCTCACTTACGCCGGAAAAAAACAGGCTTCAGACCTTAAATTTATCTATAACCCTGCCGTGCATCGAGTTCGGATCAAAAGTGCCACGGTCACGGCACCGGATGGAAAGATGAAATACATTGACCCCGATAAAGAGATCAATGTCATGGATGCTAAATGGGTCGGCGAAGCTCCGCGTTATCCGGCAGAAAAAACCATGGTGGCCAGCCTCCCCGGCGTAGAGGTCGGCAGTGTGATTGAATACCATGTTCTTAGCTCTTACCGTGGGTTGCCATTTTTCTCCGCAACAGAATATTTTTCTGGCCATAACCCGTTGGTCAGCAAAACGGTTCGTGTAAAAATGCCGCAAACGATGAAGCTGGATATGAACTGCACCGACATGGCATCCGTCCGGCAGCGCACTTCGCAGCGGGATGGCATGGTGGTGCATGAGTGGAGTATACAAAACCGGAAAATGGTCAAAAAAGAAGAACGGCTTCCTGCCGACTGGACCTATAAACCGGCGCTGATTCTTTCCTGCGGCAATACGAAGGATTACGCAGTGCTGGTCGAAAAAACTTTGCGAGGAGCCGTTGATAAAAATAAAGATGCTACCGCTAAAGCGCAGGAATTAACCAAGGGACTCAAAACCCGGCTTCAGAAAATCACCGTGTTACGCGATTTTGCCGACCGCTCTATTCGCGAAGCCGGGCCAGGATTTTCTGCATTGCCGCTCTCCGCTGTGACACCGGCGGATCAAGTATTGGCCGAAGGATACGGCAATACCGCCGACCGAGCCGTTCTGCTTTATGCGCTGCTTGATGCGGTTGGTCTTTCGCCCCGTTTCATTCTTTCCTCCAGCCTTCCCCGTACCGAAGGACTCAACACACCGATAACAACCATTTTACAACGAAACTTCTTCGACACCGTCCTCGTTGCCGTCACCGGTGATGATAGAAAAACAATTTATCTGGGCGACACCGGACAATATGCCATGGCTGGAGCGCTATCTCATGCCGAGCGACCGGCGATTAATCTAAAGTCCGGCAAGCTTGAAATTCAGCGAACCGAATTTCCCGATGCGGTCGAAACCGGCTTTACGCTCAACCTCCTTGAAAACGGCGATATGGACGTACTGAAAAAAACAGTTTTTGCCGGAGCCGCGTTTGAGGAATTTCATGAACAGTTTGCGCAATTCACGCCAGAAGATCGGCGGCGAGCGCACCAGCGCCTGCTTAGTCAGCTCTCACAATCCGCCACGGCCGCCAGCGAGCTTAACACCTCTTTTGCATATCCCGGGAAGTTGGAATTTTCCGCTAGGTTGCCTGCATACGCCGTACGCGAAGAAACCCAGATGTATTTCAATCTTCCGGAAGGTCTTGGGAATCTCCTCAACCTTAAATCCAGTCACCGGGAAAATCCTTTTTACATAGCGGCTCCGGTTCGTGAAACCTTCCAGTATGAAATCATACTTCCTGCGGGCTGGGAGCCTGTTCTTGTGCCGGAATCCTTCCGGAGCATATTGCCGACAGGGGCCGGCCTTGTTGAAATAAGTGTTTTGACATCAACGGGAAAAATTATCATTCAGCAACAGGCGCAACTTAACGCCGCCATCATTCCGCCCAGAGAATATGAAAAACTTACAGCGCTCAACAACCGGCTGACCGCACCGTCCGGACGCGCAATTCTTTTGCGAAAAATTCCAGCGGCGAATAGTCGATGAGGTCGTTTTGGAGTGCGGGGGTGGTTCGTCCGAATTTGTAGGACGTGGTTCTTTACGAAGTAAAGGCCGCGTTTCCAGCAGAATGAGTCGCGTAAAAAAACAGGCTATAAAACTTCCAACCTTTGGAACTCGACTTAAACTTTACATCCAGCGGCGGCACCGCTTTGTTTTCAAGGGGATAAGCAACGCGCAGCCCCGCTCTTCTACTGACACTATCGCACCCCGTCTGTTAACAGCGTTGTGGTAGTGTTGAAGCCGTTGCCTGTGCAGTAGCGCGCCGTCATATCCGAGGTGCGTAGCTCTTACAAACGACCTTTAGTGACAATTATCTGCCGCCGAGGTTCTGCCAGACTTTACTCCCGCCGAATGAAAAAACGTCATTCGCCATGCCTACTGCGCGGAAAATTAAACAGAATGTGCTATATAAAGTAAACAAAATGTAATCTTTTTATAGTAGAAAAAACAAATATAAACATTGATATTTAGAAAAAAAATAATATATATGTAAATTAAATATACGGTTGTAACTAGGGGTGTAAGTGATGAGTTTTGTAGCGGTTGGGGTTGGTGAGATTGTTTGGGATATGTTCCCAGAAGGTCGGCGGTTGGGCGGAGCCCCTGTGAATTTTGCGTGTCATTGTCGGCAGCTTGGTGCCGAGGCGTATCCTGTCAGTTGTGTGGGGGCAGATCCGCTGGGCAGAGAAATCCGGCGGGTGCTGTCATCCCTCCATGTTGACCCGTCTTATGTTGTTGAGGATGCCGCTTATCCTACAGGAACTGTTGGAGTAACGCTTGACGGGAAAGGAAAGCCATCTTACGAAATCCGTCAGGGTGTGGCGTGGGACATTCTTCCAATGTCTGGAAAACTTGAAGAACTTGCGCAGCGAACGGATGCGGTTTGCTTTGGGTCTCTGGGTCAGAGAAGTGCTGTTTCCCGCTCCACCATTCAGGCTTTTCTTGTACGGATGCGTCCAGAGG
This sequence comes from Kiritimatiellales bacterium, assembly GCA_038213895.1. Classification (GTDB taxonomy): domain Bacteria; phylum Verrucomicrobiota; class Kiritimatiellia; order Kiritimatiellales; family Tichowtungiaceae; genus Tichowtungia. Next base: position 15,975 of record JBBQSL010000059.1, read on the forward strand.
CGTTAAAGATTTTTGATGTTAATCTGCGGCAGCGGTTCTATTCAAAAACGATCATTGAGGAATCTCTGCGGCTTGCAAATATTTTAAAACTGAGTGATGAGGAACTGCCCGTAATAGAGCGAATGTTCGGGCTCTCAGGGTCGGTTTGTGAACGGCTTGCCGAGCTGGTTGATCTATTTAATTTACAACTGATTGCCTATACCTGCGGCGCGAACGGTAGTTTACTGGTGACTCTGGACGAGATTAATCAGCATCCCGGGATTTTTTGTGATGTGGTTGATAGTGTCGGTGCAGGGGATTCTTTTGCGGCGGCGCTTTGTATGGGGTTGCTTAATGGGGAAACATTAGCGGAGATCAACCAGCACGCCAATCGCGTGGCAACGTTTGTCTGTTCACAGTCTGGGGCGACTCCGGAATTGCCAGCGGAAATCATCAAAGGAGAAATATATGCATAACAAGAAATTGTTTTTCTGGGCATTAACGTCGGCGTTAGCCGGATTTCTGTTCGGATTCGATACGGTGGTGATTTCCGGGGCGGAACAAACTATTCAGACTCTGTGGGGGTTGAACAGCACCCTGCATGGGCTGGCTATTAGTATGGCTTTGTGGGGAACAGTTCTTGGATCTCTGGTCGGCGGCTGGCCGACAGAAAATCTGGGTCGACGCAAAACCCTGCTTTCGATCGGGATGCTCTATTTTGTGTCGGCGGTCTGGTCGGCTTATGCTACGGACGTTTATTCTTTTACGGTCGCCCGTTTTATCGGGGGCGTAGGCGTTGGAATTTCCACGGTTGTGGCCCCGCTGTATATTTCTGAGATTGCTCCGCCGAAATACCGTGGGCGGCTTGCCGGCATGTTTCAGTTCAATATTGTTTTTGGTATTCTGATGGCATTTCTTTCCAACGCATTGCTGGCTGGAATCGGTGAAAATGCCTGGCGCTGGATGCTGGGGGTAGAGGCGTTTCCTGCGTTGATCTATTCCGTATGCTGTTTCGGGCTGCCAGAAAGTCCGCGCTGGCTGATTACTCACCGCGGCGACCGCGAAGGCGGTATTCGTATTTTCCGCCGCATCAATCCGTTGGCGACTGATCTGGAGATTCAAACGCTGGCCGATGAAGTGGCTTCATCCGTCAGCCATCTTGACCGAGCCGGAAAGTTTTTTACAATGCGTTTGATTAAACCGATTATGCTGGCCTTTCTGGTCGCCTTTTTTAACCAGCTTTCTGGGATCAATGCTATTCTTTATTTTGCGCCCCGAATTTTTGAGATGACAGGACTCGGCGCGGAGGCCGCTTTGTTGCAATCCGTTGGAATCGGTATCACAAATCTAATTTTCACATTTATCGGTCTATGGCTGATCGACCGGTTGGGTCGGCGAACCTTATTGTATATCGGTTCGTTTGGTTACATCGGATCACTGGGCCTTTGCTCATGGGCTTTTTATAGCGGAAATGTCGCGATTGTTCCGGCCTGTATCTTTGCCTTTATTGCAGCTCATGCCGTTGGGCAGGGTGCTGTGATTTGGGTTTTGATCAGTGAGATTTTTCCGAACCGGAATCGGGCTTCTGGGCAGTCTCTGGGTAGTTTTACCCATTGGATTTTTGCCGCTCTGCTTACCCTCTTTTTCCCGAAAATGGTGGAGGCGTTTGCTCCGGGAACCGTTTTTGCGTTCTTCTGTTTTATGATGTTCCTTCAGTTGATTTGGGTAAAATTTATGGTGCCAGAGACCAAAGGCATTCCGTTGGAAGAAATTCAGAAAGAGCTGGGT
>JBBQSL010000060.1:0-17262 GCA_038213895.1 Kiritimatiellales bacterium
CGCAGCCTCCGGCGCGGTGGCGCATGACCTGATGGATAAGTTCATGAACGTTCAGATGACGGATCAGCCGAAAGTGAAGTCCGGAAAAATCGCTGCGGTTGTGGTCGGCATCATTGCGATCTGCCTCGGCATATCCTTCAAAGGAATGAATGTTTCGTTCCTTGTCGGCTGGGCGTTTGCCGTAGCCGCGTCGGCGAACCTTCCATCGATTATCATGCTTCTCTTCTGGAAAAAGACGACCGCCAAAGGAATTGCCTGATCGATCGGCGTCGGCATGATCTCCGCACTGGGAATCATCCTGACTTCGCCGAGCATGTTCGTTCAGTACGGACGCGCCGCGACGGATGCTTTGCACGGTTTGGATAATCCGGGCATCATCTCGATCCCGCTCAGTTTCCTTACGTTGGTTGTGGCTTCGTTGCTGACGCAGAAAGACAATATCGGTCTCAGAGAAAAAGCATAAGGATTCAAGCTATGATTAAAAAAATAGCATTCATTTTTGCCTTCGCTGCCGCGCTCAGCTGCGTGGCATCCGACAGCCTGCTCAAACCGGTCAACGATCTCGGCTACGGAACCTGGTCGGCCCGCCTCCGGGCACTCAGCATGTACCGGGACTATGAAAACGCCCCTCTGGGTCATGCCTACTCCACCACACTGGGCCTTCAGTTGGGCTACGAATCTCCGGAATGGGCTGGCCTCAGTTTCGGTGCGGTCTACAGTTATGCGGAACCGCTTGATGCCAGTGATAGCAGCAATAACGGAAAAACCCTGCTGAGCAACGGACGCATCAATGTGCTGACCGAAGCCTGGGTCAAATACCGCTTTGAATCAATTGGCCTGACCAACACCTTCGTGAAAGCCGGACGTCAGGTTGTCAACGGCGAGGTGTTCCGAACCGATGAAATCCGGCAGAAACCCCGCTCGCTGGAAGCAGTACTCCTGACGACGAAAGACATTCCCGACACCACGATCACCATCGGGCATGCGAACCGCCTCAGCAATGTCTGGGATAACGAAAGCGATTGGCGCTTCAAGGACATTGAAGACACCGTGGGCACCACGGCCTACGACACGCGCGGCGTCAGCTGGATCGAGGGCGTTTATACTGGCATCACTAATCTCGAGATTGCCGCGTACGACGCTTATGCACATGACGTTGCCAATATCGCTGGCGGCCGCGCCAAATACACGCTGACTGACATCACCGCGGTGAATGGTTATTACCGGCACGAAAGCGACGTCGGCAAGGGCGCGGATCACAACTCCGATATGTTTGGCGCTTCGATTGAGCAGAAACTCGGCAGCGTAACGCTCGAGCCGGGAGTCTTCAGCGTCCACGGCGACAAACTGCTGTTTGAGGAGAGCACCACCGGCATCAACCATCCGCTCGGTTCTTCCATGATGATCTATTCCAGCATCTTCAATGGCGGTGCCGACACCGTGTATCTCAAAGCAACCACCAAGATCGGCAAAACGGTTCTCTATGTGCTGTATAACTACACCTGGCAAGATCACAACAAAACGGCCTATGACGGACAGGAGCTCAACGTCGTGGTCACACAGCCGATCGGCGACCACCTCACCGTCGCGCTCAAAGTCGGTGCAGGCTATCGCGACGGCCCGGATACCTTTGCCACCGACTCCCGTCTCTTTGTCACCTACAACTTCTAGGTTTTCCAGACCTTGGGAAAAGCGCTCCGGTTTTCCGGGGCATTTTGTTTGCCCGGCAAAGCCGGCAAACCCAGTCGTCTGAAAGAAGGCGACAACACCCCGTCCGAGGGGAAGTTAATCCGAATCGCAAGGGCGTTGCTGGTAACGGCAGGGTCTGAGCCGACCAACGGGAGACAGCCAACCTGCAAGGTTGGAGAGACCGAAGGGAACGTCAACGAAGCGATAGGAAGTGAACGGTACATAGCGGTTGTAAACCCGATTCGGCAGGCGCGGAGGGTCAGCGTGCAAAATAGCGCGAAGCCCAATACTCGGACAGACTGCGTTTGTGATTGGGGATGGGATCGTTCACAGGGAGCCGGAATAATAACCGGGGAAGCCCTGTATGGCTTGTGCGCGAGCGCAATAGCCCGATGCCAAGAAGAAGTTCAAGGGATTGGGTGAAACGTGCAGGGTGGCAGATGAACCCGTAGTAGTGATGAAGATCCGGCCTGTGAAAGCCCGTGAGGGTGTGGAGGGTAAAACCGGATTGACCCGCGATTTGTCCGCGGGGACGGTCGATGGCCAAAAGCGTCGGCTGGATGCGAAGGGGGGAAGTTTACTTGAAAGTTTCGTTGGTTGACGGGACGCGGTTTTGAGGAGGTAAGCCGCCGCAAGGCGGGCAAGTGGCACTTGGCGAACTTGGGAACAAGGGGTCTGGGGGCAAACTGTTCCTGCGGAGTAGATGGGTTGAAGAAGTATATTGCCGTTGAATCGGATAGAACTCCTTGGATGCCTATTGAAGAGTCGAACAAAATCGTGAAAACGGAAAATGGACGGAGCGAAGCACCAGAAGAGAGGAAAACGGGTTGATGCGGGTTTGGTACAGTCTATATGATCGTTTGCTCCACCCGGACGTGTTGGAAATTGCGTTCAAAAAGGTGAAGTCGAGCAATGGAGCTCCCGGAATAGATGGGCAGTCCTGCAAAGGCTTTGCGCTGAACCGCTCGGAGAATATCGCCGAACTTCTGGGTGAGTTGCGCACGAAGGCCTATCGCCCCAGCCCCGTGAAACGGGTGGAGATCGAAAGGCCGGATGGCGGTATCCGCTTGATTGGGATACCGACGGTGCGTGATCGCGTGGTGCAACAGGCATTGAAGATGGCGATAGAGCCGATCTTTGACGCAGGGTTTCATTCTGGAAGCTATGGCTACCGACCCAACCGAAGCGCACATGGAGCGATTGCAGAGGCAACCGCACGAATGCGCGAGGAAGGGTTGGAGTATGTGGTGGATATGGATTTGAGCATTCGAATCAAGGCCAAGCTCAAAGCCATCACGCGGCGAAACACGCCCGTGAATCTCGCCAAAGTGATCCGCGACCTCAATCCCGTTCTACGCGGGTTCGTGAACTATTTTAGAGTAGCGAATTGCAAAACGGAGTTGAAGAAGCTGATGAGTTGGCTAAGAAGGAGGCTTCGCGCCATCCAAATGACGCTATGGAAGAAACCGCAAAAGCTCCACCGGCGACTCAGGCAACTGGGTTGCAAGGGAGAGTTTAAGCGGATCAAAATGGCTTCATGGCGTAACGCATCCTGCCAGCTCGCCCACATGGCGATGCCTAACCGCTGGTTCAACGAGATCGGGCTATACCCAGCCGATCAAGTAGAGACCGGAACGCTTTCCCCGCTGAGTCGGGGATAAAAGTAAACAGGAGCCGTGTACGAGGTCCGTACGCACGGTTCTGTGAGAGGAACAAGGCGGAGCTTGATCACTCAGTCTTGTCCTACTCGATTCCAGACAGTGGAACACTCAGCTGTGATCCATGTTCGTGGAGGCGGGAGATCGGAGTCCACCCTACAGAATACCTTTGGATTTGTAGAGTTCGATTTTTCTTTGATACAGGCTGCTAGTCTCTCATTCCGAACAGCTTCAGGATTTTTGCCGCCGGGCAGATGCCGGTGAAGGCAGACTGAATCAGGCTCACGCCGACAAAAGCAGTGAACAGCAGCCACCATTTTCCGCCTGCCGCAACCAGCAGTACAGAAGCCAGAATCATCACACCTGCGAATACGCGCACTCCGTTTTCCAGTTTCATTTCGTCTCCTTGGTTGTGTTGAATTTTCCGATCGGAACCTTTTGTCGTTCTCCGGCACCAAAATGAACTGCCTTTACGGGGCAGACCTCAATGCAATTCCCGCAGGAGAAGCAGTCGGGCCGGATTTTATCCTGTTTGAGGATGGCGTCCATCACGTTGGACGGGCAGGCCTTGCTGCACGCTTCGCATCCAATACATTTATCATAATCGACGCGAATGTTGAATAGACTGATTTTCTCCGCCAGCCAGCCGGTCAGACCAAACGGGCAAAACAGGTGGCACCACGGGCGGTAGATGAAGAGGCTTGCGATCAGAAGGATCGCTAGAAAGATTCCGCCGCCGAGCGTGATGGTCGCCGGGTTGAAGACGCGGAACGGGTCGATCGGGTGCACAATATCCGTGGCCCAGATGAAGGCAACAGCTGTCAACGCGATGAAGAAGGCGATACGGATGGTGTTGGTCAGGATGAACGGCAGTTTTATCTGAGGGAGAGTTCCGGTGAGATCCGCTTTATCGCGGCCGAGGCGGAAGATTAAATCTTGTAGGGTTCCCAGCTGGCAGCCCCACGCGCAGATGGATTTGTTGGCGAGAATAACCAGCGCGGTGAAGATGCCAAAGGCGATCATGCGCGGGCGGAAGACAACCCCTTCACTGCCATAGAGCACCACCGCATCTTTGACGGTTCCCATCGGGCTCGGGTCAGAGCCGAGAATGACCCCAAAAAGTAAAACGGAGAAGGCATAGAGCCACTTCCTGTTTTTGGCGGTGATGAGTCCTTTGCGAAGAAGAATGCTCATCAGCCCGATAAAGAGGAGCCAGCCCGCGAATTTGAACCGGATTTTTATCCAGTTTTTTGTTACGCGTTCGCCTTCCAGTGCCATCGCCTGTTTAACTTTTTGTAGAACCTCTTTTTCTGTTCCCCAGCTGGAGAGCGGATTTTGCAGATCCTGTTTAGACGTGAGGCCGAAGATTTCTTTCAGAACAGGATTGGGAAGATTGTTCGCCGTGCCAAAAGCCCCGACAGACATCGCGGGTTCAATCACCCAGCTTCTTTGTTCCGACGTCTGCTTTTCCACTCCGGTCAGGGAGGTTAAAAAGAACGAGAGACCAATAGTAACGGCAATTAGTGCTACAAACAGGAGAAACGCTTTTTTCATAAAGGAGATCCTTATTGATCTAGAAATGCGGTGAAGGCGGCCGTTTCGGGTGCGACCGATCCGGCCATGACTTCGGCGACGGTGCCGCCGAAGATCCGACCCATCACGCCAGCATTCATGGTGGCGACATACGTTTGGCCATCGCTCTTTTCATAGATTGAAATGGTGCAGGGCATCATCAACGAAACGGAGACGGCGTCGTCGTCGTTTAGGATTTGTGCGGCGTAGTGCGGTTCGCAGATTTTGAGCAGGGTGACGCGTGGCGCGGTCTGTCCGTGTTTTGCTAGACTCTTTTGCATATCCATTTTACTGGAGATGACCCACCCGCCATTGGTCACCGCGCTTTCAATTTTTTGAACGGTCTGTTCATGGCTGAGCGGGCTGATGCGCTCTTTCAGCATCATGTTCGGCGCGGCCACTTTGGCAACGATTGCAAACAGTGCGAATCCAATAACGATTCCAATAATAAGTTTTTTCATGGCTGTTTCCTTTCTAATGTAGGACAGGCTTCCAGCCTGTCTGCGGTGCATCGGTGACAGGCTGGAAGCCTGTCTCACTTTGATTAAAAGCTGTATCGGGCGGCGAGAGCGACGTTGTTGTTGTCGGCGAACTGGCCGAAGAAGGTGTTGTTGTTTTTGCCAAAGAAAAAGTTGCCGCGCGCTTCAAGCAACCAATTGTCGGTCAGCTTGTAGGCGGCGCTCGGGCGGATGTAGCCGTCCTGGTCGGACGGCGACCAATAGGTGAACAGGCCGAGTGTCAGCGTCTGGTTCATCAGCATTTGCGTCAGGCGCAGTGTGAGCACCTGGCGATTTTCGTCGGATTCGGTTCCGGCGGGGCCGGGGAAGGACGTTAGGTATTCGTCATAGTTCATCATGTGCTCAATGTAATATTGCGCCGAGCCGGTCAGGTTTTTAATGATCTCGTGTTCGTAGCCAGCCAGCAGACGAATTTGACTGTTCGGAACCCACGGATCGGTTCCGTCGCGGTCGTCGCGCGAGTCATAGTAGCCGCCTTCGATGCGGGCGATGCCCCCCGCCAGCGAATCGCGCGCGCTGGCTCCATAGACAGAGAGTTTTGGAAACGTGTTCTGTCCGCTGACTGGATCAAACCCCTGCGGCGTTTTCCAGAATCCGTCATATCCGTAGGCGGCGACTTCCACACCTTTAAAACTGCGGTAAACGCGCACGGCGATTTCGTCGTCGGTAAGCCAGTCATCGGGCTTGTCGGTTTTTAAATCCGCGCCAGTCAGCCCCGCGCCGCCCCAGTAGGAAAAGCGTTCGCCGTCGATAAAGCGGTCAGAATCGAAGCGCGGTATGTAGGCCACGTCGATGCTGGCGAAGGAGGGGAAGAAGCTCATAAAGAGCGCGTCGGACGGGGCCTTCAGATATTCCTCGTCGCGTCCGGCAAAGAACGATTTCCAATCCTTGGAAAACAGATCGTTGACGAACAGCAGATCGCCGGTTCCCCAGGTCAGAATCTGGCGGCCGACCTTCACGTCCATCCAGCTGACCGGTGTGAAGAGCACATTCAGCTCGCGCAAATCAGCCGGACCTTCGCCGGTTTCGAGGTCAATGCGGCGGTTGTTGTTGGCAACGGCGTCATAGACGAAATCGGACCGCGCCGTCAGCGTGAACAAATCCTGATACCAGATGCGGCTGAGTTGCAGGCGGAGTTCGCTCAGGGTTTCGGCGTCGGCGTCGGCGTTGGGATCGCTCTGCGTGCGGATGCCGTAACGCATATCAGCGAATCCGTGCAGGTCTAAGTCTTGCGCAAGGCCGCAAGTCGAAATCAGTGCTAAAGCTACAATCAGTTTTTTCATTTCAATCTCATTGTTTGGGCTATTTTAAACGCAAAGTCGCAGAGGGGGTGAAGGATCGCAAAGCTTTTCTTTGCGGAGCTCTGCGCTCTTTGCGTCTTTGCGTTGAGCTATACTATTATTTTGTGGCTTCGCGTGGCGGACGGCGGAGAAAACGCTCGGTGAAGATCATTTCTTTGAGGCCGACATCATATTCGATATTGCTGAAGCTGTTGACGGTGTGGCCGCCACGGGCGATGTCGTCGATGCGCGATTCTAGCACGGTCGGGAAACCTTGAACCGTTTCAATCTTCACCGCTTCGACACGGCGGAAGAGCTTACCGTTTTTGTCGAGGTATTCCGCTTTGACCGGCAGGAAGGTTTGTTTGTCGATTTGAACGGTGTACGAGCTGAAGTCGACTGCGCTGGGGTCCTTTGGTGTATTTTTGACGATGTACTGCGTATCGGTTTCTTCGATCAACTCATGGGTGTCTTCCCACAGCGCGCGACCGGAGACATCTTCGTAGACAAAGTCGGAGCCGCCGAGGGTGTCGCCATGAAGGCGATGGCCGTTTTGAAAAACCGCCACCCCGGTTTAAAAATTGCGGGCGCGTGGTCGCCGCCCTATGCGCCGCTCGACAAAATGGATCACGCCGAAATTCTGCGCCGTCTGGATGAAGCGAAGCCGGATATTCTCTTCACCGCCTTCGGTGCGCCGAAGCAGGATAAGTTCAACCACCTGCACGTGAAAGAATGGAACGTACCGGTTGCAATCGGTATCGGCGGCACGCTCGATTTTATTGCCGGCGCGCAGACCCGCGCACCGGTCTGGGTACAGAAGCTTCAGTGCGAATGGCTCTGGCGCTGGGGAACCGATCCGAAACGGTTGACCAAACGCTATGTCACTAACATCGCGTTTTTAATGCGCGCGGTTTGGCTGACGCTGAAGCTCAAGCTGGGCCGGAATGTTCCGGCAACCGTTGACCAGTCGGCTCCGCCGCACTGGCCGGATCACAACGCGACCTATCATGAGCTCCAAGGGTTGCCTGCCCTGAGGGAACTCGAAGGGGAAAAGCTACCCGATGACCTGTCCGGAAAAGTCGTCATTGATCTGCGGAATGTCGAAATGCTCCGCTCGGATGAAATCGGCGCGCTGCTTGAACTCAGTAAACGGGTTGAAAAGGTTGTCCTTCTTCACGCCGGTTCCAAGGTTTGGAAACTTTTTGAATTCTCCAAACTCACCGGCCGTCTGCCGCTCGCCAAAACCTGCTCCGAAGCGCTTCAGATTCTCGGAAATTGATTTGGCCGCAGGAAAGCGCAGAAGTATTGAAACTCCGGGGGAGGATGTCCGGCCTGAAAAAACTTCTGATCTTCTGTGTGTTTTGTCTTTAATCCGGCTTTTTTCTCAGCGAGGCATTCGCTTGCTGTAGAATGAAAAATGACGGTATGCCTGGCTGGAGCGTGACGAAAACAGAGTTTCTATCGGTTGCAATTTCTTTCGGCTCTGGGGTATCAAAACAGAGTATTGCATCCACCTTTTCGGGAAGACGGATCGTCTTTCGCCCCCCGGAGGCGGACTGAATCATCAGAAAGTCTCCGTTGGCCTGAATGAAGTCGGGTTTGTCGAAGTCGGTCGAAAAATCATCATCGGCAAGATAGAGATGGCATCCGGCATCCTTGAACAGTTTGCGCCATTGCGCGGCCGGCATGCCGGGTGAGCCGAGGAATACAGCCGTCCAGTTATCGATTGCCTTGGTCGCGCAGGAGGGTTCGCCGGTGGACGTGTAGCGTGCAAAGGGGCGGGCCTTTCGGTCGGCCACCGTAAAGGTTGGAGCCAGCGGTTTTTTAGGTTGGTGACCGAACTGCCGCCCGCCAAACAGAGCCCCGTCATCCAGTTTTGATTCCGGCAGGATCGGTTCCGTCTGTTTTTCCAGCTCAATGTGTCCGAGCGCGGTGGTGCCGCAGAAAATGATGGTGCGATCATTCTCCATGAAACGGGTTTTCAGAATGGCCTTCTCTTCATCGGTGAGGCTTTGCGGTGTAAGCAGAATGATACAGCGGACACTGTCGGGAAGAGTTGAAAGTTCCGAGGTGTGGAAATAGCCGACTGTCGTATCAACCCGGTTGAGGAAGAAGCGATTTTGGTAGATCCAGCGCTCGGTGTAGCCGTACGCTTTGGCTTTCAATTGAGTGATGGCCGTCGGATCGGTCAGTACAGCCACCTGCGGGGCGAAAGCCGGTTGGTCGGTGCGCTGCTTCATCCACTCAAGATACGGTTTGTACATATCCCAGATGGCTTGGTCGTTGAAGCGGCCTTCACTGAACAGGTTCTGCCAGATCACAATCTGATTGTGCGCCACGGCGACGCCGAGATCGCGGCGCAGTACGGCCAGTGTTTCGGTCATATTAGTGGTGCGGCTCGCATAGCCGGGAGCATACCCCTCAACCACCTCCGGCACTTCCTCCGCCAGATGGGTGAAGGTATCTTCCTCAATCATTACCAGCTTGCCGAATGCGTTGGCTCCGTCGAAAGGGCCGTGCATGTCGAGCGGCAGGCCGAAGCCGCGCCCGATGGAGTTGTATGAGTAGGGTGCGCCGATGATGTCGATGAATGGCGAGCGATAAAGTTTTTCAAGACCGAGGTGTCCGCCGTTTTGCAGCCAGTCTTCGTGCCAGGCCAGCTCGAATAGGTAGCCGTAGAAGGTGGCCGTCAGACTGCGGTTGTTTGAGGCCTCTTTGACCATTTTTGAAAAACGAATGATGTTTTCCGGATTCACGGAGTTGTAAAAATTCGCGAAGTCGATCACGCGCTGGTGTGTTTCGGGGTCGCGGAAGAGTCCATCGGCGGCGGCGTTGCGCTCGTCTTCGGTCGGGACAGGTTGCCCGAAAGCTTTTCGGGTCGGTTCATCGAAACCGGCGGCACGGTGCGGATCCCAGTTGATCCATTCTCCCGTTTGGTAATAGGTCAGTTTAAAACCGATGCACTGCTTCGCATAGGGCGAGCGGCAGATCAGGTTGACCAGTTCGCGCAGATTGTGATCCGTAAATTTTTTCCAAACCTCGGAAGAACCGGAGGCATAGCCGCCAATCTGTCCGTCGGAATATTTCATCATCTCTTCCGGAAAACTGGCCTGCCACGCTTGTCCGGGCCCGAGCCAGACACGCGGCATAAAGTACGCGTCGGGAAAGCGTTTCATAAAGCGCTCCACCACCCGAAGCGTCTCAGTTTGCGACACCATGCAGGGCAGGTAGAGATTAAACGAGAAAGTGCGCACCCCCACACCGTAGGCCTTCTCCATTTCGGCCAGAATCCGGTCGTCGCGGTTGAACTGATTGTTTCCGAAATACATGGCCGGTGCCTGGGGTTCACCGTTAATGGTCCATCCGCAGGCTCCGCTTTGGTTCTTCACCACCTTGGCCTCCGGTAGCTCCTGCAAGGGAGATGGATCGGGTTTTGAAAACCGGATGTTGTTAAACATCACCTTTCCGGTCACGAAGGTGGCCATCAGGCGAAGTTCAATTTCCTGTACGTCTTCCTGGACGACAGTTTCCATTTCGAGATGTTTGGCTTGGGTGCCGAGCAGTCGTTCCGAGGCGGGGGCGCAGAGAATGCGGCCCTGCGAATCGAACTGGGCGATGGCGATGCAGACGTTGCGCGAATGTAGATTCAGATCGAACGGTTTAAGTTCAGTCTCCCCTTTTTCATCCGTGATTCCGGTCAGTTCGACGTCTGCGCTGAATTGCAACAGCTCGCCCGCCTTGAACGGGCCTTTTATCTGTTGGGCGGCGTACGCAGCAGGTGTGCAGTGTTCTGGATTCAGTTTTATGGTTTGGCTGTCTAGGTGCACTGCAGATGCGGGTAGACCCTGCACTCGCCAATCCTTTGCGAGGGGGATGTTTTCTGCGTTGCATCCTGCACATGCCAGCAGTGCGACTAAGGCGGGTAATATTTTTTTCATTGAATTATCTCCAGTTTAAAGATTCGTTGAGAATCTGTTTAGCAATTGATTCAGTGTCTACGGTGGTTGTGATCATGGTTCCGGCTTGTCCGAACTCTTTGACGAAGGGCTCAATATCCTCTGCCGGCACGTGATGCAACATGGCCGATTTCCCGGCGGCATACACGGGCTCCCATACATTTTTCCACCAGGTGCGGTCAGCGGGATGGGGCTGTCCGGCGCCGGAGCTCCATTGCACCGCTTTGATTTCCTTGATGGAGAGCACCTCCGGCAGGTGTCTCACAGCATCCGGGCCATCCAGATGATAAACGGCGTTATCCACCCGAGCCGCCTGCTTGCGCAGATGCGGAGTAACAAATTCTGCAAACATATCCGGCGAGATCATTGCGGAAAAATCACACTGCAACTTGGCCGTACGGCCTGAGCCCCAGGCATTGAATGCCCAATATGAGCTACTGCCATCTTCCATCTTTAAGATGTCAAAAATTGGATCATATGCTTCAAAATAAATGTCATCCAATTGGTTTAGCAGGCGATGAATGTCATCCGGACAATCAATCAGGTGTGTCAGCATCTCCTGTGTTCCGAAGAGTGCTGCAAGGGTGTCCAGCCCTTCAATCAGATCCGGAATGGAAACAACCGAACGCCCATTGGCGCGTTGTTTTTGGTATTGCAACGACTCCAGAGCCCAGTTCCAATAGAATTCCGTTTTATCCAGACGGAGCACGGAGACCTCTTCGGGGCTTTTATATTTCGGATGGTACCACACCGTTTCAGCCAGAAAGTCGGTTGGGGATCCCAGATAGACATTCAGGCAGCCCGGACCCAGACCCGCCGTGTAATCGGGATAGGCGCACCCTCCAAACCAGGTCTCCGAAAACCATTTTTCCCGGCGGGCGAAATTCCCTTTAGTGTCCAGCCAGCGCGAACGATGGTCTTCGGACGCTGGCGGCGCAACGGGTACTTCTAAAACGGAATCGCGTTTAGCCCAGACCCCCAATGCCCAACGGCCCTGCACAGAGCCTTTCCACCAGCCGTCCAGAATATGTTTTGCGGCATCCCAGTCCTCTTTAAAATACAGACTCATTTACGATCCTTTATCTTTTCTCAGTGATGGTTATGCTGCCTCGGTTGGTAACTTCTGTTTTTCCTCCGGGCAGGATGACTCGTAGCGGAATGCCGGGAGGAGCATTAACAGACAGCTTGAATTCATTATTTTCAATTCGCCACGCGACGGACACGGTACCTTTCGGAGTGGGTACGGATCCTTCTGCAAATTGGAGACTGAGGGGGTTCGGCTGGATGACTATTTCATCAAATCCGGGTTTGTCTGGTTTGATGCCGAGGACGCCGCGCAGGAACTCGATGGTTGGGAAGGCGCTCCACGCGTGGCAGAGTGAGCGCCAGTAGGTGATGTCTTCCGACCAGGTGCTGAAGCCGCCGTCGATCATCTCCTGCCAGCGTCCGAGCAGCTGCGGGAAGCGGGCATACTGTCCGCAGTCTTCGAGTGCGCGGATGATGAAGTAGATGCCGAAGAAGGAGGCGGGATCGAGTTCGCTGTTTTCCAGTGCGGCATCCATCGCGCGCACGGCTTGTTTCGCGGAAGCCGCGCCGGAGTGGACGGCCCATGCGTTGCCGTATTGGCTGGCGTCGGGGCCGCCGGGGCAGTCTTCGTAGAGCCCGCGCTCCTCATTCCAAAACAGGTCGTTGATTTTCCGCGAAACGGTTTCAGCTTCTTCGGCGTAGCTGTTCGTTCGTCCGGCGGCTTCTTCCAGCTTAGCGGCAATGCGCAGCGCGCGCAGGTATTGCGCGCTGATGATACAAGTCGGGCCGCGATCCCAGCCGGGCGGACAGCCCCGCTGCCAGCGCGGCGACCAATCAACAATATTCCAGTGCGGCAGTTTCGCGGGCAGACCGGTTTCGTCCTTGTGTCGGTCGAACCAGTCGAGAATGGAGCGAACGCAGGGCAGCAGGTCGCGGACGGTTGAGGCGTCGCCGGTGTAATCAAAGTAGTCGGCGATCATGAAGATGTAATGCAGGCTCCATGAGGGAATGACGACTGGCAGCGTTGCCGGATAGCGGCATTCGGTGATGCCTTCCGGCCGCAGCGACCACGAAAACTGATAGAGCGCCTGTTTGGTCAGGCGTGCATCGCCGGTTGCGGCGAGTGCGATCAGCGAAGTGATCTGGCTGTCGCCGGAGTACTGCATCTGTTCGTAGTACGGGCAGTCTTCGAAGGTTTCATGCGTACAGAGACGGAAGGTGTGCCAGGATATTTTTTCCAAGGTTTGGAAAAAATCGTCCGAACAGTGGAAGTCATAATTCTTCTCGAACGGATAAAGCGTGGAGCGATAGACGAGCGGCCGGAGGGTCAACGGTTCGTTTGCAGTTTCAACCGTTAGTTTGACGAACTGGAAACAGCGCCAGTGGAACGGCTCGTAGGAAAAGTCACCCCCGGGCAGGGTGACTTCGTCGAACCAGCCTTTGAGTTCGCCGCGCCGGTCGAGTGTCCAGCCCGCCTTTTCACTGCTGTTCATGGTAGAGACGTTGGTGGTATCGACGCCGCGCCCGAGGATGTTGGCGTCTTCAATCGACCACGGCAGGCGCAGTCCCTCAGCGTACATCATTTGCACGGTTGCTCCTTTTCCACCGGAAGTCTTCAACATCGGGAAGCCGGTTTGCAACGAGCCGGCATCGAGGATGATTTCGACGCGGCTGTTGGCCGGGATGGCAGTAGATTTGCCGGCAAGCCACTCTTGCCATGTCGTCGGTGCACTGCCGCCGCCAGGTATGAATACGGATTCAAATCGAGAGGGTTCTCCTTCATAAAGTGGCGGCACGATGGCTTTAAGCAGGCCGTAAGGCGAGGGGGCGTCGCGATAATCTTCCAGTCGAACTGCAGGATAGAGTTGTGTAGAGGACATCCAGTTGGAGTCGTTGAAATCCGGAAGTGTCCAGCCGGTCGGCTCTTCAGTAGCGTTGAAGCGCTCAAAATAGCCGACAAATCCGCCGTGAGGACAACCTTCCTGATGGAATGAAAATGCTTTATCGACCTGCACTTTCCATTCCTTGCTGGTGGACAGTTCTGCGATCCCAGCGCTTTCCAGTAAAAATCCTCCAGAATGAGTGATGCTCCAGCAGGGCGCACCGAGTTCCGGCGGGTAACACTTAACCTTGGAAAAGTCCATGACCAGAGCGGACAAGACATTTGTTCCTTGGCGGAGATGGTTGGTGAGGTCATACGTTGCATAGAATTGGTGCTGGACGTCTCCTTTTCCGACGCTACGCCCGACGGCTGTACCATTAATAAAAAGTTTGTAGCGGCTGTCTGCCGATACGGCGACTTTGAGGGTTTTTCCGTTCGTCTGATTCACTATGAACGACCGGCGAAAGCGGCGAACCTCATAATGCGAAGGGGATTGTTCTGGAGGCTTGATGTGGCTCTGTTCAGATGACCATATCCAATACGCCCGTCCATCGGAAAATTCTTTTTTCATAACATCTCCATAGGTTTATTACACCCAGATGAAAGCATGTGCAGATATAAAAGACCATATTGACTTCCGTATTTGGTTTAATGATTTCGGTATTTTGACTTTGCATTCGGTATAGCGCCGGTGTACACACCCGTCTTATGGGGAAGATGCGTAAAATTGCTATTGCGGTTCCATGGCACGGGTATGGGCAAAACATGTTGATGGGTATTTCCAAGTTTGCGCAGACTAAACCTTTTTGGGCGTTGCATTTGGTGCAGTCGGATTCTCCTGTGCTTCAACAGGATATTCGTCAGTGGAATCCGGATGGTATTATCTCTGGAATAGTGGATGCAGACATCATAAGTATGCAGGGCTGTGATTATAAGAAACCGTGGGTAGCGGTCTTGATGCAGCCAGACGATTCATCGATTCCTTTCGTGACTGTGGATGAAGACGCGATCAGCCGCATGGCCGCCGATTATTTTCTAAGCCGTAAATTTACAAATTTTGCATTTATCGGTAACGATATGCATGAGTTTTCCGTTCAGCGTGCGGAGGCCTTTCTTTATGCGGTGGAGGAGTCTGGACACGAATGCTCGGTTCATCTATATCCGACCAAGGTGCATAATATTGACAAGAAGACGTGCGCGGCGATTGACCGCGAAAAGTTGAAATGGCTGAAGAGTCTGCCTAAACCTGTGGCTGTTTTTGCCTGCAACGACTGGGAGGCCTTTCAGTTTATTCAATTCTGCCGTCAGTACGATTTCCGCGTACCTGAAGATGTGGCGATACTTGGCGTTGGTAATGACGAAATGCTCTGCAATATCTCCAATCCGCCTCTATCCAGCATCCGAATGCCGTTTGAGCGAGTCGGCTATAATGCTGCGGAGCTTCTCGAAAAAGTGCTGAACGGCTGTAATATTCCGCAGAATAAGAATTTTCTTCCTCCTATAGGGTTGGTCAGCCGCCAGTCAACTGATGTGTTGCAGGTGCTGGATCCAGCGGTCTCGAAGGCTCTTCAGTTCATGCAGGAACATATTTCCGAGCCGATCAAGGTGGATGATATTCTCGATCATGTGTTTATCTCCCGTACACTGCTGGAGCGGAAGTTCCGGCACGAACTGGGTCGGACTCCACTGGTGGAAATCCGGCGTCAGCGTATTTTGCGGGTCAAACAGCTTCTTTCTGACACCACAATGTCTATGGCTGAAATTGCCGAAGCCTGCGGATTCAGCAGTGATGTCCGGCTTAGCACGGTCTTTAAGGAGCTGACCGGCCAAGCTCCATCCGCGTACCGGACTGAAATCAAGACTCCTTAGCCGACGCCAGTACGGCATCTTCGTCTCCTCACCTTTCAACCGTTGTGCGGATTTCATTAATTTAAATACGGGGATCATTATTCATAAACTCTCAAGTCCAAGTCAGTATTATGGCCAAAGCCAAAGAGTGCATGTCGACTTCTTTTGATCAGCGACACAGGGAAATTTTATGAATAGCAGGACAGAGAAACAAATTAACGGTTGGACAGTCGAGGAGACAGTTTATCATCCGGCGAATGAGCGCGTCGGTGGAACGCTTTATTGCATCGGAAACGGGATGTTGGGCCTGCGTGGCAGCTATGAAGAGCTCGGTACCAAAGAGGTGCAGGGCCTTTTTTCCGCCGGTGTTTACCGCAAGTCCGTCGAGCAGCAGTTCTGCATAGCCGACACCTTCTGCCGCAAAAAATATGTTTTTAACGAAGAGCTGATGCCGACGCCGGAGGAGATCTATCTGCTCCAGAATCTGCCCGATTCGCTCTATTGCAAAATCTGGCTCCATGGCGAACCCTTCCGCATGTGGGACGGCAAGCTGCTCGAATACAACCGCACGCTTGATCTGAAGACCGGATTGCTGACCCGCTCCGTGCGCTGGGAAGACGGGAAGGGCCGTGTGACGGCGTTAAAATTCCGTCGCTTCTGCTCGATGGCCGACCGCCATCTGATTGCGCAGGAAATTTCCATCACGCCGGAAAACTGGTCGGGTGAGGTGAAAATTGAAAGTGGGATCGACGCCTCGCTCAACAACGAGTATCGCGAAACCGTGATCGCCGAAACGCCGGCGGGCCTGCAACTGAGGTCGGACATCAATGGCGGCGCACAGGTTTTCCAATGTTCGGAAAATAACCTGTCTGGTTTTTCCAAACATTGGAAAAACGAAACGGTGCTTCGGCGCTATAAAAAAATCGCAACCGTTCAGGCAAAACGTGGCCACCCCCTGACGCTCGAAAAATTCAGTTCGCTCTATTCAACGCAGGATGAAAATCCGCAGGAGGCGGCGGCGCTGCTGGTGAAGACGGCGGCGGACGAAGGATTTTTCCAATGTTTGGAAAAAAGTTCCAAGGTTTGGAAAAATCTATGGAACCAGGCGGATGTTCAGATTGAAGGCGACCCGGATGCGCAGCGTAAAATCCGTTTCGCGCTGTTCCATCTCCTCATCGCGTCGCCGCAGACTGATTCGCGCGTGAGTATCGGTGCCAAGGCGCTGAGCGGGCAGGGCTACAGCGGGCATGTGTTCTGGGACACTGACATCAATCTGGCTCCGTTTTACCAGTGGATTTTTCCCGAATGGGGCGGGGCGCATGTGCGCTACCGTCACCGTATGCTCGACGATGCAAAAGCCTATGCCGCCTCCGAAGGCCGTAAGGGCGCGCGTTATCCGTGGCAGACCTCCGTTGCCGGCTTTGAACACGCGCCGATCGCGATCACCTGCAGCCGCACGCAAATTCATGTAACGGCGGACATCGCCTACTGCGCGTTGCGCTATGTCGCGATTTCCGGCGATTTACACTGGTTGGAAACCGAAGGTGCGGAGATGATCTGCGAGTGCGCCCGTTATCTGGCCGAACGGGTTGTTTTCAATGAAGCAGAAAAACGCCGGGAAATTCATGGCGTTGGCGGGCCGGATGAATATCATCCCGTCACCAACAACAATGCGTACACCAATTATCTGACGGCGTATGTTCTGCGCCGCGCCGCCGCGCTGGTTGCCAACCCACCCCGTCCGTCGCTTTGCTCCGGCCACCCCTCCCCTGGAGGGGATCTTTTGCAATCCCCTCCTGCGGAGGGGTGCCCGCAGGGCGGGGTGGGTTCTCT
>JBBQSL010000061.1:0-17158 GCA_038213895.1 Kiritimatiellales bacterium
TAGCGCATCGACAAAGGCGATATCGTTATCAAGCAAGATACATCTGTCTGCGACATAGGTTTTGTCTTCCAGTCGGAAACTGAGCCGCCATGCGATCTGGTTTGTCTCATTCATTGAGAGACGAGCATATCACAGGTTGTCAACTGTGGAGGAGCCTCGACATTATAGCAGTTAAACTGGATCGGCCACAAATGAGCGCCCACGCTTTGCGCAAGATTTTTGCGCAGAACTATGCCGTGTGGCTTCTCCGTGGCTTGCGCTGGCTTCCGGATTGTGGCTTAATTGCTGACGTTGTCCGTAGCTTAAGGTGGACTTACGACGTTTATTCTGAGGGGGGTGATTGGTTGCCCGACTAGGATTTGAACCTAGACAAGCAGATTCAGAGTCTGCTGTGCTACCATTACACAATCGGGCAGAAGAACGGAAAATAAGCCAGAGATTCGTGAAGAGTGCAAGAGGGAATAGATAAAAAGATATGAGAGAGTCCGGAAAATGCCGGGTTGTAGGGCTGTTGGGTGTCGGATTTGATCATAAAGATGGTCAAATAAGAATTACTCAAGCGGATCAATATAATGTTCTTATGGGATCCAGGGAAACACATACTGAACTGCAAAAAATATGTTCCCAGATTGAAGATGCTATTAAAACTTCTGGGCGAGTTTTGAGCGATTATTCTCCAGATGAGTTTATGGAACTGGTGCAAAAGCTTTACTAAACACCGCCATGAAAATACTTTTTATTACGAATAAATTACCTCACGATGAAGTCGCTGGCGGCCACCGAATAATTAATCAACGAATCAGATTTCTATCAACGCACGGCCACCAAGTGGGGGTAGTAACCTTCATTCAAGGTGAAAAAAAAGAACAGATAGAATCAATAAGTCCGATATTAAAAGAATTACACACGATTCATCATCCCCGCCGGAATATATTTATTCGCGCTTTTCATGATTATCTTTCATTAAGCCGCCCCGCAGTTTTTTGGAAAAGTTATGCTGAAGAAATGATGAAAAAAGTAGGGGAAGTCGCTGAGCGCGGGAAATATGACCTCATTATCGCTGAATTTTCAGAAATGGGACAATACCTTTATAAAAACCCGTATTTGTCCGCAATTCATAAGGTCATTTCATGTCATCGCTGTGTAACTGATTCGTATGAAAAATATACCATGCTGGGTGAAGTAAAACGGAAATTATACCTGAAAAGTATTACTCAATTGCGAGGGTTACAAAAATATGAATTTAATATGTACCGCTGCGCGGATCGAATTTTAGTTTTAACGCCGCAGGATCGCTTCAGCATGCACTATTATGCGCAAGATCTGGCTATTTCTGTTGTTCCTGCCGGAGTCGATATGGAACATTTGCAAGCGCATCCGCCCGTGCCAAAAGAACCCATGGTTCTATTGACTGGATTTATGAGCGATCCGGCCAATGAAGATGGAGTAGAATGGTTTTATCATCATGTTTGGCCGGCGCTTAGCCAACGGCACCCAGAAGTAAAATTTTATATTGTCGGAGCTGGGGCTGGCCCGCGCTTACAGAAATTAGCAAAAAAAGACAAACGAATCGTGGTGACGGGCGAAGTTAAAGATCTGCGCCCGTACCGAAATCGTGCGCGCGTTTTTGTTTCGCCAGTTCGTCTTGGATCTGGCTTACGTACGAAAGTTCTTGAAGCGATGGCTGGCGGAGTACCGGTCGTTTCCACCTCACTTGGCATGGCCGGTATTGAGGCTCAAACCGGCGTAAATTGCTTAGTGGCGGACACCCCAGAGCTTTTTACACAAAGCGTCGAATGGTTGCTTACCGACCGCGTGCTTGCTGCACAAATGGTTAGAAATGCTCGCGAGTTGGTCGCTAAAAAATATTCACTCGAAAAAGGACTTAACCGGTTTGAGGCCATTCTTACTTCGATTGTGGAATAATGGTGTTGAGACTCTACCTCAATAATCCATTAATCCAATAATCCATTATTCCAGAGAAAATTTATGGCACTACCTTTTACACAGAAAATTTTGCAGGATTGGGCCGGCTGGAAACAGTTTCGCGATGGTAAAACGTTGTTCGAACGCGGCGTGGTCGAAAAGGTGGAATACACGCATCCCGTCGTATCTGGCGAAATGGCTATTGGCATGCGCGGCCTGCGGACAAAATTTGAAATCTTGCCGGACGGGTTTGTTGATAACCATTGTCCATGCCGGGAAAATCAGGAACGCGGACTGATTTGTGCCCATCTTGTTGCTCTGGGGATGGCCGCCATTCAGCTTTATAGTGATCCTCTGCGGCAGGAAAAAGCCCGCAAAGAAAAGCTGCGAGCCGAGCGGCTTGAAAGTTTTGATGAATCCAAATACATCACGCGCGTTCCGGTTGGACATCCTAAAGCGGTGTCGGCGGTGCTGCGCTTCACTCTGGAACAAAATTGGCGGGAACAGGCGCTCGGCGGACGTTTTCCATTACGCTGTTTGGCCTGCTACGGCGGGAAAAATATTCCGCTCAACGAAATACCAGCAGGGCTGCCGCTTTCCTTTACCCCGCGTGATGAAAATCTTCTTTTTGTACTAGAAGATATTTGCGAAGGGCCCGCCAGAGGGCGATTGATTGCCCGCGAGATGGATTTTATCAATCTATTGCAACTGTTTTATAACAAACCTCTTTATGAAGAAGGTGTAGAAAAGCCCTTGGTTGTTTTACCTGAAACGATTGGCACAAGATTAAGTATAGAACTTGATGAAATAAGCGGTGAACTAAATCTTGTCATGACGGCAGAACAACCTGCAGCGGACGAAAAACCACTGTTTATTATTGGTGCGCGGGAAGGGTGGATTTTTTCGTCTAATACTTTTAGAAAATTGAATGAATTGCTGCCCGGCCCGATGCGGAGCATTTATCACAATCCGACGCGCATTGCCCGACCCGCCGTTCCGCATTTTTTGAATATAGAACTTCCGACGCTTGGAAATCTCATCCAGGTGGATACTAAAGTTTCAGCCGATCTTCTCACCCTCAAGCCTGCGGAACCACGGTTTCGTTTAGTGGTCAGCGGAAGTCAGGCGTCGCTGGCGGCTAAGCTATATGCCGAATATGGCGATATCGTATTAATTGCGGGTCGCGATGAAGCGGCGGGTGGATTTTCAATTCCGGCACCGGAAGACATTCTTGAATACCGTGTGCGCAATCCGGATGCTGAAAAAAAGGCGCTTGAAAAACTGACGGGCTCGGGAATCCGCGGGCATCGTGGCGATGTACTTACCGCCATCGTCGGGCAGCGTGAAGTATTGAATTTTCTCGGCGGAGCCGTTCCGCGGTTACATCGTTACGGCTGGCGGGTGGACTTTGAAGGGCGTATCTCTCCGTTTATGGACGAAGCGGAATCCACGACGCCGGTTATACGCATTAATGAAGCGCCGAGCGGCGGATTTTTCGATGTGGGGTATGCTTATGAAAACAGTGGAGGACAAAGCCTTAGCGAAAGTGAAATTCAGCGCGCATTAAATATGGGCGAAGCATTTGTTGAAAAAAATGGCCGCACGATCCTGCTCGATATCGATGCCATCGAAACCGCCCGCGAAGTATTTAGCGACTGCGCCTTCGGTGCTGGCGGCGCGGCGGGTACGTTTCGGATGAACGACATTTATGCCGCGTATGTTCAGTCCGCGCTTCATTCGCTCGACGGTGTAGATATAGAAGCTTCGCCCGACTGGCTTAAAAAAGCGCAGAAGCAGAATCGAGACATCAGTATAGAGCCTGAATTCCTTGGCGAAAAACCTGAACAGATATTAAGAGCCTATCAGAAGGACGGGGTTTACTGGCTGCGCTACCTTGAGCGCAGTGGCTTTTGTGGAATTCTGGCGGACGAAATGGGTCTGGGTAAAACACTTCAGGCGCTCGTTTGGCTTCAACTTGAACGCCTCAACGAAAAAGCGCGCGGCAAACCGGCGCTTATTGTTTGTCCGACCAGTCTGGTGGATAACTGGGCAGAAGAGGCCGAAAAGTTTACACCGGAACTGCGCGTCCTCAAATTGCACGGAACGGATCGTCACGACCTCTGGGAAAAAGTCAGCGAAAGCGATCTGGTGGTCACCTCATACGCCCTGCTTCGACGCGATATCGAAAAATATCTGGAATACGAATTCGCTGTCGCCGTGCTAGACGAAGCACAGCACATTAAAAATCGCTCCACACAAAATGCACTCGCAACCAAAAAAATCCGTGCGATACACAAACTGGTGCTTACCGGCACGCCGATCGAAAATAGTGTCGCAGACCTCTGGTCTATCATGGACTTTTTAATGCCCAGTTACCTTAGCAACCACAAAGCCTTCCGTGAACATTACGAACTACCGATTAGCCGCGGCGGGCCGGATGGCGAATTAGCACAACACAAACTGCGACGTAAATTGCATCCTTTCTTGTTGCGACGCCTCAAGCGCGAAGTCGCCAAAGATCTGCCAGAAAAAATCCAGCGTGTTGCGCACTGCGCGCTCAGCAAAGATCAGTATCTGGTTTACAAAGAGCTGCTTGAAAGTGCGAAACGTAAAATTAACGACATGGTGGAGGCTCAGGGCTTCAACCGCTCGCGAATGCAGATTTTCAAAACCTTGCTCCGGCTTCGTCAAACCTGTTGCCATCTCGACCTGCTCAAATTGCCGGGACTTAAAAGCGAATATCCCTCCGCCAAAATGGAACTCTTTTTCGAATTGGTCGACGAAGCCGTCGACGCGCGACATCGCATTCTGGTTTTCAGTCAGTTTACCTCTATGCTGGCCATCTTGCGACGCGAGCTTGAAGCGCGCGAACTCAAGTACTGCTATCTCGACGGCGCGACGGAAAATCGCCAAGCGATGGTCAAAGAATTCAATACAGATCGCTCCATTCCAGTTTTTCTTATCAGCCTCAAGGCTGGCGGCAGTGGACTTAACCTCACCGGCGCGGACATGGTCATCCACTACGACCCGTGGTGGAATCCAGCTGTAGAGGATCAAGCGACCGACCGCGCGCACCGTATCGGGCAAAAGAAAACGGTTTATAGCGTCAAGCTCATCACCAAAGACACGGTAGAAGAAAAAGTCCTCCAGATGCAACAGCGCAAACAGGGCGTCATCAATGCCACGCTCGAAAAAGAAGGCGCCTTCATGCAGGCTCTCAACTGGAATGATGTTCAGGAACTGCTTTCGCTTTAACAGTGCAGTAACAGAAAACATTCAAAAAATAAGGCTGCGTAAAATAAATATCTAACATTGCTCTGGCAGGCTTGATCCAAGTTGCGAAAAAGAAAGCCGCAACTCAAGGAGCTTAGATATGATTATTCAACTGCGGCGCGTGATGACAATGTTGGTGTTGGGGGCAAGCTTGGCGGGAAGCGTGCGGGCCTCCGACTGGTCCCTGCAATTTAACGGTACGAACCAATATGCAACCTTTGGCGCAGCGACCTCCACACTGGGAGCCTCCAACTTTACGCTCGAATGTTGGTTTAAGCGTACGGGTACCGGAGTGACAACGACCACCGGCAGCGGCGGCATCACCGCCGTGCCGCTTGTGACCAAAGGCCGCGGCGAGAACGATAACAGCAACGTCGACTGCAATTATTTCTTAGGCATCACCTCCGCGGGCGTGCTGGGGGCCGACTTCGAGGAAGGGGCCGGCAAAACCAGTCCGGGACTCAACCATCCAGTCTCCGGCGCAACAACGATTCTGAATGACCGCTGGTATCACGCGGCGGTGACGTTCGACGGCACGACGTGGAAGCTTTATCTTGACGGCGCACTCGACGGAACACTCAATCTCGGGACCAATCGCGGTCCGCGCTTCGACAGCATTCAGCACGCCGGAATTGCCAGTGCCCTGACCAGCACCGGTGCCGCTGCAGGATTCTTTCAGGGGCGGATTGATGAGGTGCGCATCTGGAATGTTGCGCGCAGTCAGGCCGAGATTCTGACCTCGATGCGCGCCAAGTTGCCGACGGCCACCGGCCTGCTCGGTCGCTGGTCGCTGGACGAAGGATCTGGCACGACGATTGTCAGCAGCGCCGGCACCACGGTCAACGGCACGCTGATGAACACGCCGGTCTGGAGCATTGACTCACCGTTCGCCGTGGTTCCGGCGGGCAGCGTCTGGAAACATCTGGACAACGGATCTGACCAAGGTACGGTGTGGCGCGCGACCGGCTTCAACGATACGGTCTGGGCCGGCGGCCCGGCGGAGCTGGGCTACGGCGACGGCGGCGAGGCCACGGTTCTCACCTACGGTCCCGATGCCAACAACAAGTATGTGACCACCTACTTCCGCCAAACCTTTCAGGTAACAAACGCTGCCAGCTACAGCGGACTCGATATAAGCCTCGTGCGTGATGACGGGGCCATCGTCTATCTGAACGGAACGGAGATCTGGCGCAGCAATATGCCGACAGGCGACGTTCCTTATAACATGTATGCCTCAAGCCCAGAAGTCAGCGGTACTGATGAGTCCAAGTGGTTCAACACGACGGTGCCGACAGCGCAGTTTGTTGAAGGGCCGAACGTCGTGGCCGTCGAGGTTCATCAGCAACGGGCCGGAAGCTCCGATATCAGCTTCAATCTCAAGCTCGCCGCCAGCCGCACCGACAACGCCAACCCGCCACCCGTCGTGTCGCTGACGGCTCCGTCGGCCGCCGCAGTTTTGCCAGTCGGCACACCCGTCACGCTGACCGCCTCCGCTACGGATAACGGTAGCGTGTCCAAGGTCGAGTTCTTTGCCAACGGCGCGAAGCTGGGAGAACCGGCGACCAGCCCGTTTAACTTTGTTTGGACGCCTGCAACGGCGGCGCATGTGACCATCACCGCAAAAGCCACCGATGATCAGGGTGCAACCACAACGTCAGTGGGCGTAAACGTCACGGTCTATGAATCCGGAACCGGCGCGTTGCAGTTCGATGGCGTGAACGACCACGTCACCTTTGGTTCGGCAACCAATTTGGGTGCAGCCAGCTTCACGCTCGAATGCTGGATGCGCAAACTCGGCGCGGGGGTCACATCGTCTAGCGGCAACGGCGGTATCGTGGCTGTGCCCCTTATTACAAAAGGACGCGGGGAGGCGGAAAACAGCAATGTCGATTGCAATTATTTCTTCGGCATCCTGCCCGGCGGCGCACTGGCCGCCGACTTCGAACAATTCTATGCCGATGGCGGCGCCGCCGGACAGAACTATCCTGTGACCGGAAACTCAATCGGTGCGGCGGACGGCAACTGGCATCATGTCGCTGTGACGTATGACGGTTCAAGCTGGGTGTTGTATGTGGACGGGACGGCGGATAAGACGCTGAATATCGGCAACCATACGCCGCGCTTCGACAGCATTCAGCACGCCGGTATTGGGGTCGCCATGACCTCCGCCGGTGCCACTGAAGGTGCTTTTGACGGAAATCTTGACGAGGTGCGCATCTGGAATTACGCAAGGACGGCGCAACAGATCAGCGACAACCGCAGCAATTCGATTAGCGTTGCGGCAGGCCTGCTGGGTCGCTGGAGCTTGAACGACGGCGGCGGTACTTCCGCCGCTAACAGTGTCGCCGGTCAGCCGAACGGAACCCTTGTTAACGGGCCGCTCTGGTGTGCAGGTATGAATCTGACGGCTGCAAGTAACACGCCGCCGGTCGTATTGCTGACCGCCCCGGCCAACGGTGCGCATTTTGACACCGGCGCAACGATTAACCTGACGGCAGCCTCATTCGACGACGGAATCGTTACAGGTGTCGAGTTCTTCCGGGACGGCATCAGCCTTGGGAGCGACACCACGAGTCCGTACAGCGCGACGTGGTTCGGTGTGCCGGCCGGCGATTACGCGCTGACGGCGATCGCCACGGACGGCACCGGACTAGCGGCGACCTCCGCTGTAGTGACCGTCAGCGTGACAACACCGAATCTGCCGCCGAATCTTTCTGTGCTGTCACCAACCAACGGTGCGATGAACGTTGCCCTGTCGACCAATCTCGCAGTAACGGTGTCCGACCCCGAAGCGGGCACCCTGACGGTTTCCTTCTACGGACGGCTCAAGACGGCAGTGACGCCCGGCGCGGACTTTACGGTTGTGGCACTGCCGGATACGCAGTTCTATTCGCAAACTTACCCGAATGTTTTTCAAAGGCAGACCGATTGGATCGTCGCCAACCGCACCAATCTCAACATAGTGTATGTTGCGCATTTGGGCGACATCGTGAACGACGGAGACAGTCAGCCTGTACAATGGCCGAATGCCACGAACGCATTGTACCGTTTGGAAAACCCAGCCACGACCGGTCTGCCGGAAGGGATACCGTATGGTGTTGTGCCGGGCAACCACGATCATGTCGGCAATACGGTGCAGTACAACACGTGGTTTGGTACCAATCATTTCGCTGGCCGGAGCTACTACGGCGGACATTACGGATCCGACAACCAGAACCACTACGACCTGATCAGCGCCAGTGGCATGAACTTCATTTTTCTCTTTCAGGATTTCAACTATACCAGTCTGGACTATGCACCGCTTGACGCCTGGGCCGACGGCGTGCTCAAGACCAACGCGGACCGTCGCGCCATCGTAATCAGTCACGATATCCTCGCTGTGGGCGGCGGATGGGATTCGCGCGGTCAGGTGATCTATGAAAATCTGAAGGACAATCCAAACCTTTTCCTGATGCTCTGCGGACACAACCACGGTGAAGGTGACCGCCAGGATACGTTCGAAGGCCGTACGGTTCACTCGTGCCTCAGCGACTACCAGAGTTATGCCAACGGTGGTAACGGCTATTTACGGCTCTATCAATTCTCGCCCGCCGGTAACGTGATCCATGTGAAAACATACTCGCCTTATCTCGGCTTGTACGAAACCGACGCGAACAGCCAGTTCGATATTCCGTACGCCATGAGCGGGGTTGATTCCAGCGAACCCTTTGCGCTGCTAGGCGTATCCAGCAACGTTGCGTCCGGCTCCGCGGCAAGCTCGCCTTGGTCCGGCCTGCTGACAGGCACCAACTACGAGTGGTACGCGGTGGTCAGCGACGGCGCGAACAGTGTCACGAGTCCGGTTGCGGCATTTACGACCGCGCAGCTTGTCGCGCCGGTGCTGACCAATGCCGCCGCGACGGATGTGGATTGCACGAACGCTACGGTGAACGGCGCGGTGCTTTCAACCGGTGGCAATAAGCCCGATGTACGGGTGTACTGGGGACTCTCGGACGGCGGAACGGATCCGGAAGCCTGGGGCGAGTCGGCTGATCTGGGTGCACAGGGTCTCGGGTTACTTGACGTTTCCCTGAAAGGGCTTCACCCCGGAACCGATTACTTTTTCCGGTTCTACGGAACCAATCTCTATGGCGAGGCGTGGGCATCCTCTTCGAAAAGCTTCAGCACGTTGAGCGGGGTTCCTGCCATTCGCCAGCGCGGCGGTCCGGCGGTAACCAATGCGGTCTCGGTAAATGCCATTGATGCAGGATCGGTCTGGAAATATCTGGACAACGGATCGAATCAGGGCAGTGCGTGGCAGGCTCCGGCGTTCGACGACGGGGTCTGGGTCTCGGGACCGGCCAAACTGGGATATGGCGACGCCAACAATGCCACCACGCTCGGCTATGGACCCAACAGCGCCAGCAAATACATAACCTACTACTTCCGCCGCCATTTCACCGCTCCTGCAGACATCACCTGGACCAATCTCTACTCACAGCTTGTGCGTGACGACGGAGCGGTGGTGCATCTGAACGGAACGGAACTGTTCCGCGATAACATGCCCTCCGGCACGATTACCTATCAGACCTGGTCGAGTTCGATTGTGGACGGAGCCGCTGAAACGACCTTCTATCCCTTCAGCCGGAGTGCGGACGGTATACTGGCAGGCGATAATGTGCTGGCCGTTGAAATTCATCAGCGCGACGGCACTAGCTCCGATCTCGGGTTTGACTTTAGTCTTGTTTTGCAGGGATACACTGTAACGCCTGGCGCGGAAGCGGTCAGCAATGTGACTGACATTTCTGCCGTTGCACTGGGTGAAATCACCACCGGCGGCGCAGAGATGCCGGGGGTCTTCTGCTACTACGGCACGACCGACGGCGGCACGAATGCCGGGTCTTGGCAGAGCAGCATAATGCTCGGGATGCAGCCCTCCGGGCCGGTTGACGCATTGCTGGAGGGCCTGACGCCCGTCACCACGTACTTCTACCGGTTCTGTGTTTCCAACGTTTACGGAACAGCCTGGGCGGCAACAAGCGGACAGTTCAACACGCTTCTGGACGACGATGATGACGATCAGATTTCGGACACATGGGAGCAGCGGTATTTCGGCAACCTGAACAGCGTCGATGCCCATTCCGATTGGGACGGCGATTCCGTGAGCGATGCGAATGAATGCCTTCTCGGGCTGAATCCATTGCTGTCCGATACCGACGGCGACCTGCTGGATGACCACTGGGAAATTCTGCTGGGCCGTGATCCGAACCATGCGGAGGATAGCGCAACAGATACTGACGGCGACGGGCAGCCGGATGTTGATGAAGTCCGGTTCGGAACCAATCCGAACGATAGAAATGACGCCTTCCATCTGAAATCGGAAAACGGTGAGCATGTCTTGAATCTCGATTTCACTGCAATGGCAGGGCATCAGTATGTGGTTCAGTGGTCGGAAGACCTGAACATCTGGCATAATGGCCGCGTTCTCGATGGATCGAACGAAGCCGTAACGGTCGCCGTAGAGATGGCTCTTCAGCACTGTTTCTATCGGGTGAACGGCACTGAAAACAAGGGGGCTCCGGCGGTTAAAATCTGTGTAATCAGCGATACACACTATCTGGATTCCTCTTTACTCGACACGAACAGCCCTGATTTTCAGGTGTATCTGGCTGAAGACCGTAAGCTCATTGCGGAAAGCAGTCGCATCATGGATGTGACAGTGGCCGCAATGATTGCGGAGCATCCGGATGTACTGCTGGTGACGGGCGACCTGACGAAAGACGGGGAACTGGTCTGTCACGAAGCGCTTTCAAACCGTTTTGCGCAGATCGAAGCCACGGGCATCAAAGTGGTGGTCTGTCCGGGTAATCATGACATTAACAATCTGAATGCTGTGCAGTACAACAGCACCGGTTCCGTGGCGGTGGCATCGATCACACCTGAACAGTTTGAAACCAACTACGGCCATTGTGGTTTCGATGATGCGCTTTCCCGCGATGTAAATTCGCTCTCCTTCATAACTGAACCGGTTGACGGGCTGTGGATTCTTTCCATCGACTCCTGCCTCTATAATCCGACGCAGGTGACCGCCGGTGAAGTTTCCGCCGGAACACTGAGCTGGATCACCGGCGTTCTGGCCGATGCGGCGCAGAGTAACAAGACCGTGCTGGCCATGATGCATCACGGCGTGATCCCGCATTATGCCTATCAAACCGCTCTCTTCCCGGAGTATGTGGCCAATAACCATCAGGAGATTGCGGATACGTTGATCGCTGGCAAAGTGGGGGCGGTCTTTACCGGCCACTACCATGCCAACGATGTGGTGAAATACAGCAACGACCACGGACTTCCCCTCTTTGATGTGGAAACCGGATCGACCGTTACCTGGCCGTGCCCGTACCGCGTGATCTTTATGACGGCCGACGGGATGCTTGATATCCATACGAAGCACATTGAACAAGTGGACGGGATCAACAACTTCCCGGCTTATGCGCACAGCTTCCTGAATGAAGGATTGCGGACGCTCAGCAGCAACATGCTGGTGCAGGCCTACGGAGTGGATCCGGCGCAGGCCGGAGCACTGGCTCCCGCCATGGCCGCCTCCTTTACGGCACATTACGCAGGGGACGAAGGTACGCCCGATGCCTATACGGCCTATATCATGAGTGTGCTGGGCGCTTCTCCCAACCCACTGGACCAGCTCTTTGGTGCGACCCTGCAAAGTCTCTGGAACGATCCTGAACCGGCGGATAACAATGTGAAAATTAACGTCCTCACCGGCGGTGCTGCTGCGAAATAGTTTCTTAGCTCATCACAAAACCCGATTCGACGCAGCAGAAAGCATCTTCGCTTCTGCTGTTTCCGGGGAAGCGTCTGTTCAGAACCCATAGAAGGATCTGATATCGTAGCCGCCGCCGACGAAGGCGTCTGCTTTTTATTGAATGGACTGAGTTACATTGCGGTGATCGCCAGACTGATGATGAAGAAGATGCCGACGTACAAACGAGTCGTGCAGAATAAAAATGTTTTCCGGCACCTGAAAGAAGGCGTGGCCTACTCGTTCGGATTTGCGCCGGTGCGCTCGCGGCTGCTGGTGGCGCTGGTCAGTCTGGTCGGCGCGTCGTACAGCCAGTTGCCGCTGATCTTTGTCCAGCAGATTCTGCCCAGCTCAAACTCCGTGCTGAAGGTCACAGGGATCGACGACGTCGGCGGATCGCAATTCGCCCTGCGTTAGAATTTAATGCGGTGGCACTGCGGCGTAGCCGAAGCGCGATGCCGCCGCTCCTTGTAAATTCGCTGTGAGGTGGGTAGTCTTGGTTCCGATGTTTAATCGGTTCAAATTCCTCTTCTGCTTCGCGCTGATGGCGATCGCCATGAGCGCGTCCGCGTTTATTCCCGAACGCAATTTGCTTCCTCGCCAAGACGCGAAAACGCAAAGCACACAGTACGAATACGACTCGCTCAACCGCTTAACCAACGTCACGCATGAAACCGACTGGAAAGCCTCGTTCAAATACGACGCGAACGGCAACATGGTAACGCAAGCGTCCCCGCTTGCCTCGTCTTCCTTTTCTTACGACACGATGAACCGGCTCTCTTCTTCCCTTATTAGCGTCAATTCGCGTTCATTCGCGGTTACAAACTCCTACGATGCCAACGGCAACCGCACCAACATTGTGTACCCCGGCAACAAGGTTCTGAAATATGCCTACGATGCCGAAAACCGGCTCGCGTCGGTTGACCTCTCCGCCTTCTCGGCTTCATCGGTTGTTCAATTCAAGTACGATTCAGCAAGTCATCTCACAAATATTGTCTATCCCAACGGGGTCAACGGAACCTTTGTGTCTGACGCGAACGGGCGCATAACGGAGTTCGGTTACAGCCGCAACAGTTCGAATATCCTTCGCCGGGCAATCGCCCGCAACCTCCTCGGCTACAAAACCCAAGAGGATATTTATGCCGGGCCGATTCCAAACTTCACCAACGGTCTGCGGCAAACCCGTACCTATAACGACGCCGACCAGATGCTGTCCGCAGGCGAAACAACCTACAGTTATGATGACAAAGGGAATCTCACCGCCGCTGCTGGGCTTACCTATGCTTGGGACTACAACAACCGGCTGACAGGGATTAGCGGGCAAGGTTCCGTCAGCTATATTTACGACGCAAGCGGTGCCCGGATCGGTCGCGTGGCGGACGGTGTAACAAACTATTTCATCCTCGACTTCCAGTCGCCGTTAAAACAGCCGCTCTGCGAAACCGACGGTTCTGGGCAGATCACTCGCTATTACATTTGGTCGTCGCACGGCCTGCTTGCGCACCTCGACATGAACCCGACGAACGGTGTGGTTGTAGCAACTCGCTACTATCACTGCGACGAACTTGGCTCCACGCTCGCCCTGACCGACGACGCTGGTGTTGCCACCGACCAGTTCACCTACTCGCCGTACGGCGAAGTGCTGAGCCATACTGGAACCAACAGTACGCCGTACCAGTGGAGCGGCGCATTCGCCGTCCGCAACGAAGGCAACGGCCTGTACTACATGCTCAACCGGTATTATTCCGCAGACCAGAAGCGCTTCCTCAGCCCAGACCCGCTGGGGATCGATGGCGGCGGGAATCTTTACGCCTACGGGGAGCTGAATCCATTGGCATTTGTGGATCCTTTTGGTCTCTGTGCGGAAACGTTTAAATCCGGTTCTTCCGGCTGGGACAACTTCACCAGCGGTCTAGCCTCCGAATGGCAACAGTTGACGCAGGGGCAACCACAGAGCACTTACTCACAAAGTTCGTTCCAGTACAATCCGAGCACGGTCTCTTATGCGCAAAGCTCCTTCAAATATGTCACGCCGTCCGGTTCACAGCAGTCGATGGGCTCAACAGTTTATAATGCGGCAATCAACGTCACCGGCGCCAAAGCTTTGACGCAGGCCATCACTGGTTATGGTGTCAACAACGACGGCTCTTACAACTTCAGCCAGACATATACCGCCAACCAACGGATTGGTCAGGCCGCTCTGGGAACTTTCCAAGCGGCAACCTTCGTCTGGGGCAGTGCAGAACTCGGAGCAATGGGCGGTCAGGCGTTTTCCTCTTCCAGCCGGGCTTTGACATCTTCTCGACTGCCATCATCAGGTGCTTTAGCAACGTCACGGATTACTAATCCCTCGCAAATGTTGCCTGCGCCTAGTGCCGTGAGGAGCTCGCCCGTCGTAATTGGAGAGCAAATGACAAGGGTTAATTCGTATGCTCGAAACATTGGTGGCCACACCATCGACGACTGGCTGGCAGGCAGACGGTGGTCGCCGCCGCTCAATGACGAGTTTATTTCGACGATGAAAGCGCAAGGTCGCGATTTCATTGACATTGGGCCAGCTTTCGGACGACGGCTTCAGAACCGAATAGACCCAGTGTTCGGACGGCCTCCCAGTACGGTATACGGAGGCGAACATCGACAGTTGCTGAACTACAACAACTATAAGCGCGTTTACGAGCGTACAGGAAAATATCAAGGTGGCGTTCCGGGCTTTGACTTTTAAGGTGGTGAAGATTATGTGCAACTTCGAATTTACGGTTGAGCAGTTCAGAGCAGTCGCTTTGGTACGTTTTAGCTTTCTTCAAGCCAACGGGTTTCATCGAGAACCAAGCATGGAAGAAACAACTCCCACAGGTGGAACGGTGATTTACTTAGGCAAAAACGTCGGCTTCATCTTCAGCCTCGACATGCGCGATCAGTGTGTAGATGGGCAAGTTGTGAAAGTTCGGGATGGTCAGATTAAACGGATCTGGGAGGGCGGATACTCGGCAGACCTTTTTACGCATCTTGTGAGACATGCTGGGTACCGAGGCGGGCGAGGCGGTTCAGGTAAAACTAAGAAGCCTGCGCTTGAACAGATGGTTGATGGGTGGGCCGAATTGTTGAAGCAGGCTGGCCGGTTCCTTTTGAGCGATAAACCCGAATCACTCCCAGAAAAAGGAACTGAACGTGCCAACCTGCTGAATGTGAAGTCAGATAAAAAAATGCCGTAATCTAAGCGAAGGCCACAGATTTCCACAATTTATAAATTCGAATGAAGCTGCGTTGTACAATCCGAAATCTGCTGTTCGCGCTGATGGCGATTGCCTTGATCGCGACGGCTTCGATTCCATCTTTCCAAGGTTTGGAAAAAACAGTTCCAATGCTTGGAAAAACTCAGCATGGGTTTTCCAATGATTGGAAATTCCAGTTCGCCGTGCAGCCTTCTGCGAATTTTGCGCCTTCTTGCGGCCAACTCTCTTTCACCTTTGATCCGCTGAACCGGCTTTCTTCCTCTCTCATTAGCGTCAATTCGCGTTCATTCGTAAGCGTCCCATAGGCGACCTACTGGTCAGATTTTTTTGAGCGGCTATGCTCGTCACCTACGTTCAGCAAGGAGGTGGCAGTGTTTTTCCACAATGATTCAAGCGTGGGGTGCTTCTCGCCGAGATTTCTACACGGTAGAGGTCTTGTAAACGCCGACTGAAAAGTCAAGCGGACGGGGCGGTTTAAAATAAAATTTCCGTGGGCTAAAAAAGAGAGGAGTCGTTTAACCGCTCCCCCTTTTTTCTATCAATACTCCTCCGGCAACAATAGCGCCGTCGCACTTCGATCCGCTTCCGTAATGATCCAGATCTTGTCGCCCGCCGATGTCCGGTAAGCACTGAGCAGCCTGAGTCCAGTCTCCAGAGCCTCCTGATTCGCCAACTTGTCTTCATCGCACAGCTCACCCCAGTCGCCATTCAAGTGACGGGTTAAAAAGTCTCCAGGATGCTGTTCAGCCTTGGCAATGGCGTCCAATGCGCCCGGTGTAATCACAGTCTGTCCCAGTAAGAACAAACCTCTCTTCAATGTGCTACATGTGATCATGATGCTCCTTTCGTTTGTTCGAGGCAGATATCCGCCCCGAGTTAATTCTTAATGCCTGCACCTAAAAGTGCTTTTGCTTCCCGTCTGGCCTTTATGGCGTTGCGAACGCCTTTTACTGCCTGAGCGGCTCCAACGCTAATGCCTGTTGCTAATGTAACTCCGCCTACTGCCGTGATCAGATACCCAGTGCCGGTAACGATGACGCTTCCACCAACCAGTTTAGCTCCGGCCTTCATGAGCTGGTTTTCTTTAAACGTAGAATCGGAATCGATCAGCATCCCTGCCGCCATGGCGACTCCTCCAGCAATCATTCCCACCTTGCCCGCTGCGATGATGACCGGCCCTAACAATAATCCTGCGGCTCCCACTCCCACTGCCGCTACAGCCGAGAGCGCAGGGTTGTCTTTGGCGAACTGGCATCCCGCCACAACGCTTCCCTGCCACGTGCGTATTTCAGACGTGGGGTAGGGTATGATTCGTTGCGGGGTGTAAACTTCTTCGATGATTTGCGGTGGTTGATCTTGAGGTGCGGGCGGGCTACGAAGCTCTTCTCCACACTGACTGCAGAAGTTGGCTTCGTTCCACTGATTTACATCAAACTCATGCCCGCACTGTGAACAGTACCGATGAGCCCCGCTCATGACAAAGCCCCTTCACACGGGGCTTCAACCTCATTTCCGATCACTTCTTTCTTCTCGTCGATGATGTAGTCATAGGCTTTTTGGGCCTGTGAGCCTGCTCGTACCAACAGCGACGGATCGGCATTGAGCTTTTCGAGCCAATGCTTCAAGTACGCTGCGGAGTTATCCTCTGTCTTTTTGAGGATACCGCAGTGTCCGCATAGGAACGCGGAACCCATTTCAGCAACGAGCTCTTCCTGCGAATACTCATCGCTACCAAAGGCCTGTATCTCCATGAGGCCTTTACGGTTCAACCTAGTTTCATGTCCGGTCGAATGCGTGAGCTCATGGAAAATGGCTTCGTAATAGCCCGCTTCACTGGTGAAGAGAACTCTGGGTGGCATACGAATCAAATCCCTCAGCGGACTGTAACTGGCCTTACGGCTGTCATGTCGGATCTCTGGTCGGCTCGGCA
>JBBQSL010000062.1:0-16782 GCA_038213895.1 Kiritimatiellales bacterium
CCACGTCATCAACTTCAACATCCCATCGCAACCCGACGACTACGTCCACCGTATCGGACGCACTGGACGAGCCGGTAAAAAGGGAGTTTCAGTCACCTTCGCCTGCGAAAAAGAATCGTTTGAACTGCCTGCAATTGAAGAACTACTCGGCAAGCGCCTGCCTTGCATCCAGCCTGAACCTGAAATGCTCGAACTACCCCCGCCGCTCCGCAAAGCCCCTTTCCGCGAAAGCCGTCCGCCACAAGGCGGCAGTCGTAGTGGCTCGCGCAGTGGTGGCGGACGCCCGCCCCGCCGCTCCGGCCCGCCCCGCCGTTAACACCGGAAAATCAAGGCGGTTTTCGACGAGCCATTGGTCAATTCCGACGACAGGATCATTCTCCTGCGCGAAGCGATGACCGAAATCGGTATCTTCCATTCGCTGGCTCAAGCTATGCAGGGTTCGCATCACCCTTCGTATGTTGATGCAATAGTGCGCACCGATGGCGGTCGATCTGTCGTCGAAAAGATGGACGTTGACTCAGTAGTGATATCGGACTTGAGCAATCAGCACGGAATCGCTTTCGATTTTATAAACCAAACGCTGCTCGTCGTTGATTCGCCGCGACCAGTATCCGGCCAGCGCGTGACGGAGGGGTTCCGGTTTGCCCGTCCCTTCAAAGGGTGTTCGCGTGATTTCTTTGATCAAATCATTGACCCGATTGAGAAGCTTCCGGTCCGTCTTTTGCCAGTGGAGATAGTCCTCCCAGCCCTGAATGGAAAAAACTATTTTCATTTGGCAAGATGTCTTTGCTTTCCCTTGCCCTCTTCAAGCTCTTTGATGGAGTCCAATATCCGGCGAGCGTTTTTCGGACTCCGCAGTAAATAGGCCGTTTCCGTCAAAGAGTCGTAGTCCTCCTGCGCAATCATGACAACGGAGTCTTCCCGTTTCCGTGTGATGAGAACGGGGGTGTGATCCCGGCAAACCCGGCGGATCGTCTCAGCCAGAGTTCCCCTTGCTTCTGTGTAGGTAATCGCATTCATGCCGTACAGGATATTGTACAGATTAGCCGTCTGTCAATGGGTTTCTTTTTCGTCGAACTTCAGCGCAGCGGAGTTGATACAGTAACGCATACCGGTCGCGGTCGGTCCGTCGTCAAAAAGATGTCCGAGATGCCCGCCGCACGCGGCACAAAGCACTTCAGTGCGGGCCACTCCAAGGCTATTATCGGGTCGGAGAACCACCGTACCGGCCTTAGCCGCTGCGTCAAAACTCGGCCAACCGCAACCGGAATTAAATTTTGATTCCGAGGCAAACAGCTCTGCACCGCAAGCCGCACAATGATAAGCCCCGGGCTTGTCGTTATCGGTATAAATTCCGCTGAAAGGTCGCTCGGTTCCAGCTTCGCGCAAAACGCGATACTGCTCCGGCGTCAGTTCTTTTTTCCATTCAGCATCCGTTTTTTGAACAGGAAAATCGTGTTTCATTGCGGTCTCCTTTTTAGCACAACCAAGGAAGAGTATGGGGGTAAGTGCGTAGATGAGTATGCAAGTAAAAAGCTTCTTCCTTATTATTTTCATAATCGTCGTTCCCACAACTCACACACTCCCACACCCAAGCACTCTCATTACTCTCCCCGTATCCGTCAAATCCTGAAAGACAAAATCGGCCCCAGCCTTTTCCAAAGTCTGGAAATCAAAGCCGCCCGTGGCAACAGCAATAGAGATAAAACCATTGGCTTTAGCGGCGTTAATGTCGCTCGGCGTGTCGCCAATCAAAAAAACCTTGTGCGGATTTTCAACATTCGGAAAAAGAACCGGAGGGTTAACGGCCAGCCGAATTTCAAGCGCAGGCGCGAGCCGTTCAAAGAAAGCCCGCTCCATTTCTGCGGACACCTCCGCACCGCGCTCGCGACATATCTGACGAAAAACGTTCAGGTCGGTCGCCCCGTAAAAGTTGATATGCTCGACCGTCTGCTCCCAGCCAAAGGCCTCCATAAAGGCCTGCGCAAAAGCGGCTCGCCCGCCCGGCGCATGGAGCAGGGTTCCGTCGATGTCAAAGAGGATCACTCCTTTTTCCATAAATTCTATTTCCAAGGCCGATTCAAGCTGTTAAAAACTACATTATATTTTTCCATAGATTGTAGAGAAAGAAAGCAGGTTGGCATGTCAAAAACGTATAAAATTGTAGTGATGCCCGGCGATGGGATCGGCACCGAAGTGATGGCAGAAACCATTAAACTGCTGGATGCACTGTCCGCAAAGCTTGGATTTAAGTTTGAATACAACGAACAGTCTGCTGGGGGTGCTGCACTTGATAAGTACAACGATCCGATGCCAGATCACGTAATCGCAGCCTGCAAAACCTCCGATGCGGTTCTGCTCGGTGCCATGGGTGGCCCAAAATGGGATCACCTGACCGGTGCCATGCGCCCAGAATCCGGCCTGCTGAAAATTCGCAAAGAACTTAATGTATTTGCCAACCTGCGCCCAGTTTCCGTTCCGGCCGCACTGGCCGACTCGTCACCGCTCCGCCCCGAAGCGGTATCCGGCGTTGACCTGCTGACGGTGCGCGAGCTGGTCGGCGGCATCTATTTCGGCAAGCCAGTTGGCAATGATGGCTTTGAAGCCTTCAATACCATGCGCTACACCGTTCCGGAAATTGAACGGGTTGCCCGCGTGGCCTTTGCATGGGCCCGCAAACGCCGCAACAAAGTGACGTCCGTTGATAAAGCCAATGTGCTGGATGTTTCACGTCTCTGGCGCGACACCGTTAAAAAACTGCACGCCGCAGAATTTTCTGATGTTGAACTCAACCATCTGTATATCGATAACGCCACCATGCAGGTAGTGCTGAATCCTCGCCAGTTTGATGTCATTCTGACCAGCAACCTGTTCGGAGACATTCTTTCAGATACTACCGCTACACTGGGCGGATCGCTCGGCCTGCTTCCTTCCGCCAGTCTCGGCGAAAAATTTGGGCTGTTTGAGCCTGTACACGGTTCGGCTCCAGACATTGCCGGACAAGGCAAAGCCAATCCGGTAGCCATGATGCTGTCAGCCTCCATGATGCTCGATTTTCTTGGCGAAACGAAAGCAGCGACCGCTATCCGGACTGGCTATGAAGCGGCTTTGGCAAAAAACCTCCGCACGGCCGACCTCTGGCGTGAAGGTTATAAAAAGGCTTCGACCTCAGAAATGGGCGGCGCGATCCGCGAAGAGGCTCTCAAAAGCCTATAACCCTAAATAGGAAAATAGAACCGCGACCGCCGCAGGCAGAGGCTGGCCTGCTGGAGGCAGGACGGCAACGAAACGAAGTGAGTGGCAATTAACACGAATACACGCTAATTATGAATGGATTATGAAGAATACAGCATCAACCCTGTTGGTGAATGCGGTTTCCATGCCCGTGACTGAAAAAAGCACCAAATTCATTGGCTATTCGCGTCCATTCGCGTTCATTCGCGGTTTGGTCATTTCCGTTTCTAGGATGACGGCTGGCAAGCCAATCCGTCGCATCAGGAGAACATCATATGCTAAGTAAAGATAATGCGGTTCTGATTTTTATTGATGTGCAAGGTCGGCTTTCAGACCTAGTGGATGGCGCGGATTCGCTGTTCAAGAATCTTCGCCGGTTGCTCGAAGGAATGAAAGCCCTCGAAGTGCCGGTGATCGTCACCGAACAGATTCCTGAAAAACTTGGCCCGACCCGCGCAGAATTTCAGCCGTTGATAAGCGAGCCGCCCGTGGTTAAAACCTCATTCAGCTGCTGCGGCGAACCAGGTTTTTTACAGACCTTGAAAAAAAATGGACGGCGCCATACTATTCTCTGCGGCATTGAAACCCACGTCTGTGTTTACCAAACCGCCAGAGACCTGCTCGCCGACGGTTATGAAGTTTATGCCGTCACCGATGCCGTCTCCTCGCGAGACCCAGCCAATAAAACGCTCGCCCTGCGCCGAATGGAAACTGAAGGCGTCAAACTGACCGGCACAGAAATGCTGCTGTTCGAACTGCTCGGCGATGCCACCGCCCCACCATTTAAATCCATACTGCAAATCATCAAATAATTTAATATTTAGGGTCTGACCCTACATATTAAAAGGGCTGTCTTATGCCATTTCTTTTAATCACCTCACTGATCTGGGCCTTCTCCTTCGGACTGATCAAAGGTGGACTGGCCGGAATACCCTCTTCCGCCGTTGCCTTCATCCGGCTCACTATTGCGCTGATCGTCTTTGTACCGTTCCTGCGTCCACGCACCCTGCGTGCGGCAGATACAAGCCGTCTGCTCTTAATCGGCGCGGTGCAGTATGGTCTGATGTATATCGCCTACATTCACGCGTTCGGCTATCTCAAAGCCTATGAAGTCGCACTTTTTACGGTCTTCACGCCGATCTACGTCGCGGTCATCAATGCCCTCTTCGAGAGGCGAATCAATTGGATCTCGATGGCAGCTGGCTTACTCGCCGTAGCCGGTGGAATTGTTATCGAATATCAACGACTCAGTTCTCCGGATTTATGGCGTGGATTCCTACTGATGCAGGCGTCCAATCTCTGCTTTGCTTTCGGGCAGATTTTCTATCGCCGCACGATGACTCGCATGCCAAATCCTCAGACCGATCTACAGATATTCGCTCTGCTCTACCTCGGCGCGGCACTCACCGCCGCACTGGCCGCCTCCGGCACCGACTGGGGCACGCTAGCGATCACCCCGAAACAGATCGGGATTCTCTTGTATCTCGGCATCATAGCCTCCGGCCTCGGCTTTTTACTCTGGAACATCGGAGCACGAAAGGTCAACGCTGGCACGCTGGCCGTTTTCAACAATCTAAAGATACCCCTCGGCATCCTGGTTTCAGTATGCTTTTTTGGCGAAACCACCGATTGGCCACGCCTGCTAGGCGGCGGCGCACTGATGGCTGTGGCACTTTTTATCAACGCGATAAATGCTTTTGTGTGGAAAAGCTTCTACGTATGATACAAATTAATTCCGTATTAGTATTCGGCTCTTCCAGCAGTTCCTGTTATATACGTCCCTCATTTTTTAACTTTCAATTTCAACTCGAATTTTTTCGCTATGATTACGACATCCAAAATCACCATGCGCTTCGGCAAGACACCTCTTTTTGAAGACGTTTCGGTGAAATTCGTCCCCGGCAACCGCTACGGACTGATCGGAGCCAACGGCTCCGGAAAATCCACGTTCATGAAAATTCTGACGGGGCAACTGGAGCCGAGCGAGGGATCGGTTGTGATCGGCCCCGGTTGTACGCTCGGCTATCTGCGTCAGGATCATTCCACCTTCGACGAGTACACCATTCTCGACACCGTTTGCATGGGCAACCCCAAACTCTGGGCGCTGCATTGCGAGCGCGACCTGCTTTATTCAAAAGAGGACTTGACAGACGAGGAACATGAACGCTGCCACCATATCGAGGAAGAATTCGGCGAGGCTGGCGGCTATACGATGGAATCCGAAGCCGCGACACTATTGGTCGGACTTGGATTTACCGAAGATCTGTTCGGAAAAAGCATGACCGTCCTTAAGGGCGGTTTCAAATTGCGCGTGCTACTGGCGCAGGTTCTCTTCGGCAAGCCGGATCTGCTGTTGCTCGATGAACCAACCAACCATCTGGACATGGAGTCGATTGAGTGGCTGGTGGAACTGCTCCAAAACTACACGGGCATGGTCATCACAATTTCGCATGACCGCTTTTTTCTCAATCAGGTTTGTACACACATTGCCGATTTGGATTTCCACGAAATCCGGCTCTTCACGGGCAACTATGACGACTTCACCATCGCCAGTCTGGATGCCCGCGAACTGCAGGAAAAGGAGAATAAAAAGGTCGAACGGCAAGCGAACGAGCTGAAAGCCTTTATTTCACGATTCAGCTCCAATGCCTCGAAAGCGAAACAGGCCACATCACGTAAAAAGACACTCGATAAACTGGAGATCAAAGCCTTCAAAGCCAGTAGCCGGGTCTCCCCCTATATCCGCTTTCAACCGAAACAGCGGCTGGGCGATAAAGTGATCGAGGCAAAGGTGGTTTCAAAATCGTACGATACACCGCTGTTCAGCAATTTCTCCTGCACGATCGGGCCGGAAGAGCGCGTAGCCATTATCGGCAAAAACGGCATCGGAAAAACAACGCTACTGAACATTCTTTGCAATCAACTGAAAAGCGATACGGGCCAGGTAATATTCGGCGAAACGGTCAGGGTCAGCCTATTCCCGCAAGACACCGCCGTACTACTAAATGCCGACACCCCTGCGCTCGACTGGCTGGGCCGCTTTGCCGACGCCGGAACCTCCGAAGTCGAGTTGCGCTCTTTTATGGGTAAAATGCTTTTCCGTGGACAGGATGTCCTGAAAAAAACGGGCGTACTCAGCGGCGGAGAAAAAGCGCGACTGATCATTTCAAAAATGATGCTGGAAGGCGGCAATGTACTGGCGCTGGATGAACCCACCAACCATCTGGATCTGGAATCGATTGAGGCGCTAAACTTCAGCCTTTCGCTTTTTCCAAACACCCTCCTCTTTGTCTCGCACGACCACCGCTTTATCTCAACGCTGGCCACGCGCATCATCGAAGTCACAGACCATGGGATTACCGATTATCCTGGCACGCTAGACGAATTCGAAGCGCTGAAAAAGGCGCAAACGGCATAAAAAATGCCGCAGGCTGTTACCCCGTCGGCATTCGTTATTCAATATTCGATATTCAGCGTTCTACACCCCTTTGCGGGCAACGCGGAGCATTTCTCCTCCGGTGTAGTTGTGTTTCACCACATGTCCCGGCAGCGGCAGAATGCGCTGGTGGATCGCGTCGATCAGCCAGTCGGCCTGCGGATAGTAATCCATTTCCATTTCGGCGGCCGGCGAGATCCAGTTCTTAGCACCAATCACGACCGGCGGAGCGTCAAGGTGGTCGAAGCAGAGCTGGGTGATGTTGGCGGCAATGTTGTGCAGTGCGCTTCCGCGTTCTACAGAGTCCGACGCCAACACGACACGGCCGGTCTTCTTCACCGACTCCACGATCTTGTCATAGTTGAGCGGGTTGATGAAGCGCAGGTCGATCAGCTCGGCTTCGAGGCCATATTTAGCTTTAAGCTCTTCAACCGCTTTCTTGCCGGTGTAGAGAACTGGGCCGATAGTGATGATCGTCAGGTCTTTACCTTGAATGCGTACAGCCGGTTCGCCTTCCAGTGTTTCGTAATAACCGGTCGGCACGCCGCCCTTCTCGAATATTTCACCGATGCCGTAGGTCTTCTGCGATTCAAAGAAGATGACAGGGTCGGTTCCGGCCAGTGCCAGATTAAGCATACCTTTGGCGTCGTACGTCGTGGCGGGATAATAAACTTTCAGGCCAGGGATATGGTTCACCATCGCGGCCCAGTCCTGCGAATGCTGTGCACCATACTTGTTGCCAACGGAAATACGAAGCACCAGCGGCATTTTGAGAATACCGGCGGACATG
The DNA here is from genome assembly GCA_038213895.1 of Kiritimatiellales bacterium. Lineage (GTDB taxonomy): Bacteria > Verrucomicrobiota > Kiritimatiellia > Kiritimatiellales > Tichowtungiaceae > Tichowtungia. The sequence goes on from JBBQSL010000062.1 coordinate 7,461, forward strand.
GATTGCCATTTGGAAATCTGGTTAAAGATTTCGTCACCGGCGCGACCCATGAAGTCGCAGTACATCAGCTCAACGCAAACGCGGCCGCCGCTCAGGGCGTAACCGCAAGCAGAACCGACAATCGCGCCTTCGGAAATCGGCGAGTTGAACAGGCGGTGGTACGGAATAGCTTCCGTCAATCCGTTGTAGCAGGCGAACGCTCCGCCCCAGTCACGGTTTTCTTCGCCGTACGCAATCATCGTCGGATCGGTGTAGAAGCGGTGCAGCATCGCTTCAAAAATACCGTCGCGGTAGGTGTAGAGTTTGTTGGCAGAATGCGGCTTGCCGTTGGCATCAAACGCATACCGTTCTTTGGTCGCCAACTTCTTTACGCGCGGATTTTCTTCGATCGCCATCAACACGTCCGGCTTGCGGTCATCAAATTTTTCGACCTTGCCGTTGGAATACATCACGCTTTCGATGATGTTGATATCGGTGTACGGCGAAACTGTTTTGTCAGTCGCCAGCTTGAGCGTCTTGGTGATCTTAGCGACTACCGTTGCCTTAAGCGCAACGGCATCATCAGCCGTGAGCGCACCGTTGCCGATGAGGTATTCGCCAAACAATTTCACACAATCGTTGGCTTCCCAGGCTTCGATTTCTTCTTTCGAGCGATACGAAGAAGCATCGGACGGCGAGTGACCAGAAATGCGGTAGGTGACCACGTCGAGTAGTGCCGGACCTTTGCCTTCGAGCAGAAGTTTTTTCTGGCGCTCGGTGGCGTCGGCGACGGCCAGCGGATTGTAACCGTCGACGCGCTCGGCGTGCATCTGTTCCGGATTGATCCCGGCGCCGATGCGCGCAACCATGCCGTAGCCCATCGTTTCGCCGACGGTCTGTCCGCCCATGCCGTAATGGTTGTTCATGATATTGAACAGCACCGGCGGCGCGCCGAATTCTTTGTCCCACAACGTACGGTACTGATCCATCGCGGCCATCCAGAACCCTTCCCAGACGGGGCCGCAACCGAGTGACGCGTCGCCAATGTTGGCGATAACGATGCCAGGCTTACGGTTGATCAATTTAAAGAGTGCCGAGCCGACCGAAATATCGCCCGAACCGCCGACCAGCGCGTTGTTCGGCATCGAACCAAACGGAATAAAAAAGGCGTGCATCGAACCGCCGAGACCCTTGTTGAAACCGTTCTGACGCGCAAAAATTTCCGCCAGCGTTCCGTAAAGCACAAAATCTTCGGCGAGATCTTTGACACTGGTCTGCGAGCCATCTTTGACCGGTTTAACCGTTGCGCCACCAAAAAACTCATCCATGATTTTCGTCAGTTTGGCGTCGTCGAGTTGATAAACCGCCGAAAGACACTTGGCGAGAATTTCGCCGTGCGAGCGGTGCGAGCCAAAGATGTAGTCGTCTGTCGTCAGATTAACGGCCTGACCGACGGCGGCGGCTTCCTGCCCGATCGAAAGATGTGCCGGGCCGGGATGGTTGTATTCGATGCCCTGATAAGATCCTTGAACCTTAATCTGATTGAGCATGGTTTCAAATTCCCGAACGACGAGCATGTCATAGTACATCTTCTTCAAACGCTCGACGCCGTACTTTTTGACTTCCTTCTTATAGTCCGGCTTGTACTGGTTCACCGGAATCGGCTTGAAGGTGATTTCGCCCGCTTTGCGGACTTCGACTGGACAGACATTTTGAATCTTTGGCATGGGTTACTCCTTTTAAATATCGAATATCGAACAAGAAATTTCGAATTACGAAGTCCGGTTCATATTCTCTTTTGCTGTTTTAATACTGGTTACAAATTATGAATGAAATCTTTGCGGGATTCAGCTCCTTGGGCTTCGCCGTAGTTCAGAGCGGGTGATATTTCGCTGTGCGTCAGTTGTCCAGACAGGTGTTGACCAGCCTGTGTATTCGGCAAAGATCTTGCGACCTTAATGCAACGCACGGCGAAATCAATTAGGCGCTCTTCGAGGTCAAATTTATTATCCTTCGACATTCATTATTCCTTGTTCGATATTCTGCGGTTCTATAAGGCAAACATGGCATCCCGCATAACTTCTCCGACCGTTGGATGCGGGAAAACAATCTCCTGAATATCTTTCACTCTCAGCTCGGCTTCGATCATCACCGCCGCGCCATAAATCATTTCGGAAACGCCCGCGCCGACCATATGCACACCGAGCAGGACATCGGTGTCGGCATCCTTAATCACTTTGACGGAACCGGGGCCGCGTTTGCCGTTTTCGGCCAGAAAGCGTCCGCTCATGGTCAGCGGCAGCGAAGCCGTTTTAATTTTGTGACCAGCCGCCTGCGCCTGCTCTTCCGTCAGTCCGCAACCCGCCACTTCCGGCATCGAATAAACGGCCCACGGAATCGCGTTCATGCGGAAACGGTCGCGCTGACCGCAGATCGTGTTGAGAGCCACTTCGCCCATGCGGGTCGCTGAATGCGCCAGCTGAGATTTGCCGGTGACGTCGCCAATCGCATAAACATTCGGCAGATTGGTGCGCTGCTGTTCGTCCACTTTGATACCGCGCCGGTCAAAATCAAGTCCGGCTTCTTCAAAACCCATGTTTCCAAGGTTTGGAACGCGGCCAACCGATATCAGTACAATATCCGCCTGAATAGATTTTTCTTCGCCCGCTTTGGTCGTGTACTTGACAGTATGACCATCAATCGCGGTGACTTTGCAACCGAGGTTGAATTCCACTTTACCTTTGAGTGCTTTGCGGAATTCCTTCGCCTGTCCGCGATCCATGAAAGGAATAATTTCTTCGAGCATTTCGATCACATCGACTTTGACACCGAGACTGCTGAAGAAGCTGGCGAATTCAACACCGATCACGCCGCCGCCAATCACCGTCAGCGTCTTAGGCATTTTATCAATGCTCAAAATTTCCGTACTGGTCATGACGTGCGGCTGTTTCGCACCGGGAATCGGCGGGACAAACGGCGACGAGCCGGTGGCGATCACAATGTTTTCGCCTTCATAAACCGTGTCGCCGACCTGCACTTTGCGCGAGCCGAGCAACCGAGCCTCTCCATTTACAACCGTGACCTTATTTTTCTTCATCATAAAAGCGATACCGGCGCGCAGCGTTTCGATCACTTCGCACTTCCAAGCCATCGCTTTAGAGAGGTCAAATTTGACTTCGCCGGTCGTCACGCCAAATTCCGGCGCTTCTTTGGCATGTACATAATGCTTAGCGGAATTAAGCAGGGTCTTCGTAGGAATACAACCCCAGTTCAGACAGACGCCGCCAAGGTACTGCTTTTCGATCAGCAGAACTTTTTTGCCGAGGTGCCCCGCCCGTTCAGCCATAACATAGCCGCCGGGGCCTGCACCAATTATGATAAGGTCAAATTCGGCGGAGCCGGATTTGACAGAGGTCAGAGGACGGAGGTCAGAGGACGGAACTTCCGAAGCAACCTTGGGAACTGCTGCCATGACGCTGACTTCTGACTTCTGTTCGCTGACCTCTGACATTTGCGTCCGAAGGCCGGAAATGCAGGACTCAACCGATTGTCCCTGTCGCGGCATTAAAACTTCTGTAGCCATAATCAACTCCGTAATTTGTAAACAAGTAATGCGTAATTTAGAATTTAAAAGCGGCAAGCCGTTCGCGCATGGCGGCCAGGAATTTTCCGGCGGGTGCACCGTCCGTCGCGCAGTGATTGAACGTAAACGAAAGCCCCATGTGAGGAACGAAATCGACGCTGCCATCCTTCTTCATCACGGGCTTCGGCTGAACATTGCAGATACCGAGGATGCCAACTTCCGGCGCATTGAGAACTGGCGTAAACATTTCAATGCCCGCCGCGCCGAGGTTCGTAACGGTAAAGGTTCCGCCCTTGAGCGCATCCGGATCAATGGTGCCTTTGATACAGGCTGAACCGAGTCGCTTGGTTTCCACCGAGATTTCTTCAAGTGACAACTTATTGGCGAAGCGGATGACCGGAACCATCAGGCCGCGCGGCGTATCAACGGCAAAGCCGAGATGGACGTTTTCGAACTGCACCATTTTGTCGCCAAGCCAGTATGCGTTCAGATCAGGGAAGGCAACAATGCTCTGCGCAACGGCGTAAAGAACGAGATCGTTAATCGTAATGCCAGCCTTGTCCGCTGAGTCTTTAAATTTAGCACGAGCGGCAAGAATGGCACGAGCATCCGCCGACGTGTGCATCGTCAGTTGCGCGGTGGTCTGCATCGAAGAAAGCATTCGTCCGGCGACCAGTTTGCGCACGCCTTTGACCGTAATTTCTTTGAGCGCGCCCATCTGTTCGACGCTATAGGAAACCGCCGGTACCGCTGGAGCTGTCGGGACGGGTGCCGGAGCAGAAGCCGCAGTCGGAACTTGAATATCGCCAGCCAGTACGCGTCCGCCAATACCACTTCCAAAGGTTGGAATCGAAGCAAGTTTCGCGCGGGCGGCGGGCGACAGCGGAGACTGTCCGGCCAGCGCAGCCTTCACATCGCGCTCAATCACGCGGCCTTCAGGTCCAGAACCGGCCAGAGCGGAAGCATCGATGCCTTTGGCCGCCGCCAGATTTTTCGCTCGGGGCGAAACACCGCTTGAGCCGGATTTGACAGAGGTCAGAGGACGGAGGTCAGAGGACGGAACTTCCGAAGCAACCTTGGGAACTGCTGCCATGACGCTGACTTCTGACTTCTGTTCTCTGACCTCTGACATTTGCGGCCGAAGGCCGGAAATGTCTTCTCCCGCCGCGCCGATCGCGGCGATCACTTTAAGAACCGGGACGTCATCGCCCGTAGCATAAAAAATTCCGCAAACTGTTCCAGCCGCAGGGGCCGGAACTTCAAAGGTGGCTTTGTCGGTTTCGACTTCGCACAGGGTCTGACCTTCGGCGACCGTGTCGCCTTCTTTTACTTTCCAACCAGCAATAATACAGGACTCAACGGACTGCCCTTGTCGCGGCATTAAAACTTCTGTTGCCATAAATAAAGCTCCTTATCACTCTGCTTTGTAAATACTCACACCTGCTTCACGCAGCTCTTTTTCAAGTTCCTTACTCAATCCACCATCGGTAATCAACCCGTCCACTTCACTAAACGGAAGAATTCGGGCAAAGCCCGGCTTTTGAAACTTGCTCGAATCGCAGATCGCAAAAACCTGCTGAGCCTGTTCAGCCATTTTACGCACCAGATCCGCACTCTCCACCAGATGCGCAGTCAGCCCGTGGGCAACCGAAGCCCCGTCCACCCCAATAAAGGCCTTAGAAACAAAAACCTGATCCAGCGACTGAATTGCCAGCGGGCCGACCAGACCTTCTTCCGACGGACGAAACTCGCCGCCGACCAACGTCACGCGCAGTTGCGGATTAGTGCGGGCATAAGTCAGCAGCAACGTATTATTCGTGACGATATGCACATTGCGGCGTCCCAGCAGATATTTGGCAATCAACGCGGTGGTGGTACCGGCCGAGATAATCACCGTATCGCCATCTTGTATTTTTCCGGCCGCAACTTTGGCAATAGCCGCCTTACGATCCTTATCTTGACGCATCCGCTCCAAAATTTGCGGATGGAAAGAAGGCATCGCGCCGCCATGCGTACGGATAATAACGCCATCTTCTTCCAGTGCCGCAAGATCGGTGCGGATCGTAACCACACTAACACTCAGGGTCTGCGCCAACGTCGTGACGCTCACACTGCTGTCATCCGCCAGCATATCTAAAATGGCTTTTTTACGATCAGAAAAAGATGAATTCATCGACGGCATACTTTCTTTTAACTATCCAATGTCTTTCTTTTTACCTTCTTATTGATTCCGAATCAACCTATTTCTTATTTTATTTTCCGCGCAAAACGCCAAGAACAATCCGGTCGAGCCCGGAAAAATCTTTCTTTATCTCAACCTGCTGGAACCCAAAACGTTCCAAACATTGGAAAACCGCTAGGCCTTGGTCGTAACCGATCTCCAAAAACAACCCGCCTCCGGGCTTCAGAACTCGCGCAGCCTGTTCGACCAACGGACGGATCAGATCCAGACCGTCGAGCCCTCCGTCTAGCGCCAACTGCGGTTCGAAATCGCGCACGGAAACATCAAGCTCCGCGCAAACCTTCGTGGCAATATACGGCGGATTAGAAACGACAACATCGAGAGAGGCCTCTTCAAAAATCGTAAACGCGGTGTCCTCACCGCATTTCTCCTGACCTGAACGCGAGGAGGACATCGCGTTTACGTTAAGCAAATTGCCCTGAACTGTAATAAAGCGCTCCGACAAACCCAGTCTCTCCGCATTTTCCCGCGCCAACGCCAGCGCATCCAGCGAAATATCGATGGCGGTCACTTCAGCATTCGGAAGTTCGGCAAGCAGAGCCAGCGCTATACAACCCGTTCCGGTACCGACATCCGAAATCTTCACTGGCTTTTGACCTTTGACTTTTGACTTTAAAACTTCCTCTACCAGCTGTTCCGTTTCCGGGCGAGGGATTAAAGCGCGATGATCGCAATGAATTTCCAGACCTCGGAAATCGACATGGCCGATAATGTACTGGATCGGCTCGCCCTGCTCCGCACGGACAATTAGATTTTCCAGTGCCGCCTGCTGTTCTGGCGTCATGTCACGGAAATATATTTCGAGCGGCTTGCAACCGAGCACATGCGCCGCAAACTCTTCAACCGAGCGCTTTGCATTGCCATTGCCCGCCGCTTTGAGTCGCGTTTCCAAACTTGGGAAGTTTTTCATCATTGGCCAGAAACTGTAGGCGCAGGCGCCGCACGGGGCGAGAATTTATTTGCACGCCCGATGGCTATTCCGTCACTTCTTCTTTGGAAAAATAATTTAGACAGGAAACCAAGATCGACCGGATGGAAAATTCAGAATCCTGTTCATCCTGTAATCCTGTCAAAAATGAAGTTTAGGCTGTCCCCTGCCGCCTGATCCCTGATCAGGCGATGACATGCTTTTTGCACTCTTCAAGGGCGTAGCGGTCGGTACAACCAGCGACGTAGTCACAGACGGTGCGCCAGAGTCCTTCTTCCGGAATCCGCTCGCGGGCTTTGCGGCCCATGGTTACGTCGCTGAAGCACCGTGCCAGAGACGTTACGTTGACCCGACGAACCACATAAAAATGAACTGGAAATCGCCAGTCATTGGGTGCACCATAATGCCATGAACACTGTTTTGGACATCGGCAGAATGACACGCACGGAAAAACTACGAGCGATGGAGGAATTATGGGCTGACTTGATTCAGGACGCCTACCCATCGCCGGATTGGCATGGCGACGTGCTGCGGGAGAGGGAAAACGCACTCAAGGCCGGCAGAGACGAATTCGTGCCATGGGAGGATGCGAAGACAATACTTCGGGAGAGAAGGAAGTGAGAATCGTCATCCTCCGGTCTGCTATCGAGGACTTAATCCAAGGACAGGAGTTCTACGAGAGGCAGGGCGAAGGTCTCGGTGAGTACTTCGAGGAGTCCTTATCCGCTGAAATTGACTCTCTCCGGTTGCATGCAGGCATCCACGAATTGGCATACGGCTATCACCGTATGCTATCCTCCAAGTTTCCTTTCGCGGTTTACTATGAAGTCGGCGGGGATCAAATTAGGGTGCGAGCCATCCTCGATTGTAGGCGTGATCCGAAACGCATACAAAATCGTTTGCGAGACTGAAAGGCTAACATCACGGTGTTGACAAACACAGACCGTCTCACTAGCCTCGAAATGTTTTCGATTTAAACCATAAAAAAACTGAAGTAGGGCTAATAACACTGTTGGATGAAAATGAAGATTGAAAATCCCGAGATAACAGGATAGTTTGATGCAGAGGTGATAAAGTGCTGAAAGTAGTAGAAGCTACAATTGAAACTGACGGCCGAATCAATTTGCTCAAACCGCTACGTTTGGGGCGTTCATGCCGTGCCATCGTAACCATCATAGAGGAACCCGATGTGCCTGAAACGGCTCTGTTGAGCCAGCAGACTCTCGCGCATGATTGGGAACGCCCCGAGGAGGATGCGGCATGGTCTCACCTTCAGTAGGGTCAGTTATCCTTGTCAGATTTCCATTCTCTGATTTGTCAGCAAGCAAGCTGCGACCTGCGGTCGTACTTGCCGGTGTTGATCGTGATGACTGGGTTCTATGCCAAATCACCAGCAACGCCTATGCTGACTCCAATGCAGTCAAAATCGTCGAGTCGGACTTTGCATCGGGCAACCTGATGCGGACGAGTTACGCAAGGCTTGGTAAACTCTTCTCGGCAAACACTTCGCTCATGCAGCGAATCGCAGGCGAACTGAAACAAACTACGCTCGCAGTGGTGGTGGATGCTGTTGTCGCATTACTACGACCTGAAAATGGACATCCAACAAGATGAATGCAGACTATTGTCGCTAGCGCGCCAAAGTCTGATTCACGACGTTAGGCGCTGAAAAAACAACCAACACAGATAGGAAGGAGTGAACCTTAAATCCCGAAAGATTGCAAAAACAGAGTCTATCAACCACGATGCGTCTATGAAAACCTCTGTAGCTGGTCTGTTTTTTATGGTTCTGCTGGCTGGCCAAGCTGTCTATACAGAATCGTTCCCTGCCTCGTTCGCCTATGTGCTCCAAGCGGACGCCTTCGCAAAAACAAAGGCCGCAGCGATTGATCAACTCACGGCCTGTGAGCGCGACTGGGTGGTGCTCGACGCGGAGTTTTCCAGCGGTACGCCCTGGGAGCGCAACGATCTCAATGCGATTCGCAGCGGACGTGCAGGGCGCAAAGTGATCGCCTATATTTCCATCGGCGAAGCCGAGGATTACCGTCCGTACTGGCGCAAGGAGTGGAGCAACCCCACTGTCGCTCCATTATGGCTCGGGGTGGAAAACCCAGAGTGGAAGGGAAACTTTCGCATAAAGTATTGGCACCCCGAATGGCAGCAACTAATGCTCACCGTTATTGATAACGCGATGGCACATGGATTCGACGGTGTATATCTCGACATCGTGGACGGTTTCGAAACGTTCGAGCAGGATGGTAAGGAATTTATTGATAACCGTATAAACCCAGAGACGAAACAAAGCTATCGGCGCGACATGGTAGATTGGGTAAAAGCCATTGCCACCAAGACGCGCGAGAAAAATCCCGAGGCCCTCGTTATCCCGCAAAACGGTTCACAACTGCTGGCACATCCGGATTTTCTCGCAACGATCAGCGCCATCGGAATTGAGGATCTTTTTACCAACGGCAACAAGCTTCAGCCCAAGGCTCACACCCGCGAAGTGCTTAACCATCTGAAAAACATGGACGCCGCGCAGAAACCGGTGCTGGTTATTGAGTATCCGAAAAGTGTGGGTCAACAGACCTTG